>NZ_JAGPBB010000150.1 GCF_018063565.1 Rhodoferax sp. | reverse complement strand
GCGAGTTCTCCAAGCGCAGCAAGGACAAGAACTTCGACGACATCCAGAAGGACATCTACGGCCAGTTCGAGAACACCTTCATGATGTACCTGCCGCGCCTGTGCGAGCACTGCCTGAACCCGGCGTGCGTGGCCTCGTGCCCAAGTGGCTCGATCTACAAGCGCGAGGAAGACGGCATTGTGCTGATTGACCAGGACAAATGCCGGGGCTGGCGCATGTGCATCAGCGGCTGCCCGTACAAGAAGATTTATTACAACTGGAAAAGCGGCAAGGCTGAAAAATGCATCTTCTGCTACCCGCGCATTGAATCGGGTCAACCCACCGTGTGTTCGGAAACCTGCGTGGGCCGCATCCGTTACCTGGGCGTGTTGCTGTATGACGCAGACCGCATTCAGCAAGCCGCCAGCGTGGAACATGACCGCGACCTGTACCAGGCGCAGCTTGACATCTTTTTGGACCCGAATGACCCGAAGGTGATTGAACAAGCGCGCCTTGACGGCATTCCCGACAAGTGGATGGAAGCCGCCCGCAAGAGCCCGGTGTACAAAATGGCGGTGGACTGGAAAGTCGCCCTGCCCTTGCACCCCGAGTACCGCACGCTGCCGATGGTCTGGTATGTGCCACCGCTGTCGCCCATCAGCGCTGCCGCCAACGCTGGCAACATTGGCATCAACGGCGAAATTCCCGATGTAAAGCAACTGCGCATTCCGGTCAAGTACCTGGCCAATTTGCTCACCGCCGGTGACACCTATCCCGTGGAGCGGGCCTTGGAGCGGATGTTGGCGATGCGTGCCTACCAGCGCGGAAAACACGTCGATGGCAAGCCCAATCTGGCCGCCTTGCAGCAGGTGCAGATGAGCCCGGCAGAGGTCGAAGAGATGTACCAAGTGATGGCGATCGCCAATTACGAAGACCGCTTTGTCATCCCCAGCACGCACCGCGAATACGCCGAAAACACCTTCGATGTGCGTGGCGGCTGCGGTTTCAGTTTTGGCAACGGCTGCTCGGACGGGGCCAGCGAGGCCAGCCTGTTTGGCGGCACCAAGAAGCGCACCATCCCAATCAAGGCCGAGGTTTGAGCCATGGCACTTTTTTCATCCAATATCACCGGTGCCTCACGCAGCCTGCGGGTACTGGCCCGGCTGCTGGCCTACCCGGACGCCCAACTGCGCGGCGCTCTAAATGACATGCGCCAGGCTTTGGTGGCCGAGCGCGCCCTGCCCACCGCGCGACTGGCCGAGCTTGGCGCGCTGATGAGCACCCTGGAGTCTGGCAACGCGCTGGAAAACGAGGCCGAGTACGTGGAGGTCTTTGACCGGGGCCGCGCCACCTCGCTGCACCTGTTCGAGCATGTGCATGGCGACTCGCGCGACCGGGGCCCGGCCATGATCGACCTGGCGCAAACTTATGAAAAGGCTGGCTTGTTTTTGGGCCCGGACGAAATGCCCGACTACCTGCCGGTGGTGCTGGAATTCGTCTCGACCCAGCCGCCCGCTGAGGCACGGGCCTTTTTGAGCGAAATGGCGCACATCTTCAACGCCATCTTTGCTGCCTTGCAGCAGCGCAACAGTGCCTACGCCAGCGTGCTGGGCGCGTTGCTGGAACTCAGCGGCGAAAAAGCGCAACCGGTCAAGGTGGTGCCCGACGAGCCGCTGGATGCCTGCTGGGAAGAACCGGTGGTGTTTGACGGCTGCTCGGTCAAGGGGCAAACCAAGCCCGGTCAGGCGCAACCCATTCACTTTGTCAAACCCGACGCGGCCAAAACCAGCCCGAAGGCTGCCGCACTGTAGGAGTCACACCATGAACATCATTAACAATTTCCTGTTTGGCGTGTACCCGTACATCGCCCTGACCGTCTTTTTGGCAGGCAGCTTGCTGCGTTTTGATCGCGACCAGTACACCTGGAAAAGCGACTCGTCGCAAATGCTCAAAATGGGCCAATTGCGCTGGGGCAGCAACCTGTTTCACGTGGGCGTGCTGTTTTTGTTCTTTGGCCACTCGGTGGGCATGCTGACACCGCACTTTGTTTATGAACACTTCATCAGTGCTGGCAACAAGCAACTGATGGCGATGGTCAGCGGCGGGCTGGCCGGTTTGGCGGGTTTCATCGGTGTCACGCTGCTGCTGCACCGCCGCCTGACCGAGCCGCGTATTCGCATCAACTCCAAAACCAGCGACATCGTGCTGCTGGTGCTGCTGTGGTTGCAGCTGGCGTTGGGTCTGGCCACCGTGCCGCTGTCGGGCCAACATCTGGACGGCAGCATGATGATGAAGCTGGCGGGCTGGGCGCAAGCCATCGTCACCTTTCAGCCGGGGGCGGTTGAGCTGCTGGCAGAGGCAGGTTTCATCTTCAAGGCACACATGTTTCTGGGCATGACCATCTTCTTTATCTTCCCGTTCACCCGGCTAGTGCATGTCTGGAGTGGTTTTGGGTCTGTCGCCTACCTGATGCGCCCGTATCAAGTGGTACGTGCCCGGCGCCTGAATGTGCCCGCTGGCCAAACCCTGCCACCGCGCGCAGATGCACGGGTTTAAGGAAACCACCATGCACACCTCCACCCTTGAAAAAGGCGTTGCCAGCATCAATGGCATTGCCCTGCACACTGCCGACGCGGTGTTGAGCGCTGACGAATTGCGCCAACGCGCCTGCGCCGAGCTGCTGCGCCAGGCCGCCGTGGCACGCGCACTGCTGACCCCGGATGACCAGCCAGATGCCGATGGCGTGCAAAGCGCTGCCGCCAGCGGGGCCATTGAGGCACTGCTGGAGCTTGAGCTGCAAATTCCAGTGCCGTCCGAAGACGCCTGCCAGCGCCACTACACCGCCCACCAGGCCAGCTACGCCACCGGCGAGCGGGTCAATGTGCGGCATATTTTGTTTGCTGTCACGCAAGGGGTCGATGTCAGCCTGCTGCGCCAGCGGGCTGAGGCCAGCCTGCTCAACGTGCGCTGCCATGACGGCAAAAATGCCAACGACATGTTTGCCCACGATGCCAAAACCCTGTCCAACTGCCCCAGCGGTGCCGAAGGTGGCCAGCTGGGCTGGCTGACGGCCTCTGACTGCGCGCCCGAATTTGCCAAAGAGCTGTTTGGCAACAAAGAGGTAGGCGTGCTGCCGCGCCTGGTCCACAGCCGCTTTGGCCTGCATGTGGTCGAGGTGCTGGCGCGCGAGGCCGGCAAACAGCAGCCGTTTGCGGCGGTACGCGGCGCGGTTGCCATGGCCTTGCAGCAAAAAGCTTACGTCACGGCGCTGCGGCAATACCTGAGCCTGCTGGCCGGGTCCGCCACTGTTGAAGGCGTTGACCTGGACGCGGCCGATTCAGCCCTGCTGCAATGAGGCCCGCCCCATGAACATTGCCAACTTTGACGACTTGCTGCACGCAGCGCAACAGCAAAGCCTGCCGCAGCGCCTGCTGCTGGTGTTTGCCAGCGCCGAGCTGCCCGCCGACAGCACGCCAGCCCAGCGCCGCCAGTTTGAAGCGGGTGTCGGCGGTGCCCTGGTGCCTTGCCTGTGTGTCGATAAAACCCCCGAAGAGGTGGGCAGCTTTGCCCGCCTGAAGCGCGAATCCGACCAGTTCAACGTGCAGTGGCAAGCGGTGTTTGTCTCAACCCAGTCCGACCACCCCGATGAGGTAACCGCCAGCGCGGCCGCCGCCAAAGCGCTGGAGCGCATGGTGGCCGCCATCAAGGGCGGCGCACTGGCCAACATGATTGCCTTTGACCTGCAAGGCAACGCGATGGCCTTGCAATAGCCAAAAGTTCAGCCATGATTCCCCTCGACACCTTTGACATGCCCCGGTTTCTGGCGCGCAGTGCGTTTTTCAGCGCCATGTCGGCAGACGAACTCCAGCGCATGGCCAGCGCCTGCCAGATCAAACGGTTTCCCAAAGGCGACATGATCTTTCGCACCGGTGAGCCCTGCGATGCGTTTCACATCGTCGTCGATGGTGAGGTCAAGCTATTTGTCTCATCAGCCGCCGGGCATGAAAAGGTTGTCGAGATTGCCTGCGCTGGCCAAAGCTTTGGTGAGGGGATGATGTTTTTGGATAAACCCTGCATTCTGAACGCCCGCACGCTGACCGATGTGGTGCTGGTTGTTGTCAGCAAACAGGGTGTTTTTTTGGAGGTCGCGCAAGATCCGCGCTTTGCCATGCACATGCTGGCGGGCATTTCAAGGCGTCTGCACGGCTTGATTCAGGATGTGCAGAGCTACGCGTTGCACAACGGCATGCAGCGGCTGATTGGCTTTCTGCTGCGCGACGTGGACACGAATGCGCAGGCCGTTGGCACTTTTACGGTCACGTTGCCCGCCAGCAAAGCCACCATTGCCTCGCGCCTGTCGCTGACCCCCGAGTATTTTTCACGCGTGCTGCACGAGCTGGAATCCATCCAGTTGATTCAAATCGACAAACGCGACATCCACATTGCCGACGTGCAACGGCTGGCCAGTCATGGCGCTACCTGACACGCACCCGATAACACAGCGGGAAAAGTATGAAAAATATGAAAATCGGGGCTCGGCTGACCGTTCTCATCGGGCTGCTGTCAGCACTGCTGATTGCCATAGGTGCCCTGGGTTTGTGGGGCATTGGCAAAGCCAACGAATCAGCGCGTGGCATCTACGAAGAAAGCCTGGTGTCCACCGGTCAGATTGCCGAAATTCAGAAACACCTGCTGGCCAATCGGCTGGCCATTGCGGTGGCGCTGATCACCCCAGACGCGCCCACCATCGCCGCCACCACCCAAACGCTTGAAGAAAACATCGCCGCCATCACCGCCGTATGGCAGACCTACAGCAGCACACAACTTGACCCGGCCGAGGCCACGCTGGCTGCGGAATTTGCCACCCGCCGCAAAACCTTTGTGCAAGAGGGTTTGTTGACGACACTCAAGGCACTGCAAGCCGGCGACATCAAAGAAGCCAACCGACTGGTGGTTGAAAAAATTCGTCCCTTGTATGCCCCGGTGGGGGCAGGTATCGACGCGCTGTTCAAGCACCAGCTCAACAGCGCCAAAATCCGCTACGAGCAAGACCTGGCCAGCTACCAGACCATCCGCATGGCAAGCCTGGTATCGATGCTGGGCGGCGTGCTGTTTGCGCTGCTGTTTGGCAGGGTGTTGGTCAACGGCATCACCCGGCCCCTGAAGCAGGCGGTTGACCTGGCCCGCGACATTGCCGACGGCCGCCTTGACAAAACCGTCACCACCGACCGTACCGACGAAACCGGCCAGCTCATTGCGGCCATGGCCCAAATGCAAGGCGTGCTGACCCAATTTCAGGCAGCCCAGGGCGAGATGTCCCGTCAGCAAGCGCTGGGGCAGGTGGACTATGCGATTGCCACGCAAGACTTGCCAG
>NZ_JAGPBB010000073.1 GCF_018063565.1 Rhodoferax sp. | reverse complement strand
CATTCATTTCCACCGTAAAAGTAATCATTTTAAAATAACCAAATAATCTGTTTTAATGGAAAAATAAATATGAATTGCCGTCATTCAACCTTTCCAGGTCATGGAGAAAGTTTTACAAGAAGCGATAATTAATATATCTAAATAACCGTTTTATGACCTCGATAGATATAAACCACAATACCGGAAAAACAAATCTGCAAACTGTCAACCATGCGCCAAACCCCATCAGAGCCAGGATGGCACCTTGCTTTTGATCCCAGGCTAGCGACCCAAACCAGAGCGCGCCTCCCCAGACCAGGCAAGTGACTGCGATGCAAAGAGCCCACTTGGCATGAAAGACCACTTGCCCGTACCGATATACAGCGCTATTGATCCAGCGTCTTGCTGCAGTTCTACGATTGTTGGTCATGGGAAATTAACGTAATCAGATGGAAATAAATATGAAGCACTATTATTTTTAGTAGCATGATAGTCGTTATTTATTTTAACTCAGAGTGGCTATAAAGTTAATTGGTAACTTGATATTATGTTGTATATAAAACTCAAAACTCCAGTTCTTTATTCCATGTCTTCTCAGCGGTTAAAAATGCCAATTCCGGGTTTTTCACTTTGATACCCATTTGCAGAGCTTCTTTGGCAGCCAACTCCCGAAACGTCACTGACCCTGTGACGAATACTTCACCACCAAATTTTTGAGAGGCCAGTAGCAACCCGGCGCGCATGGCTTGTGGGTCGTTCACTTGCGTCACATCGATCCGCGGTCCACTGTCGGTCAGTCGTACCGTGCCACGGGTGTCAAGGTATTCAATGCAGTGCTCTGGTGTGATCCTGAGCCGGGCTGTGCGGATGTCGAAGTCGTCGGGTCGTACCGTGCCCCTGATGCTGTTTTCCCGGCTTGCTGCAGGGGCGGTATGGCCGAGGTCTTCGCCCTCGATGCCTGCCTTTTGTTTGGTTTTGTCTCGCTGGGCCCGATAGCGCAGCCCGCGAAGTGCGGAGATTGCCGCTTCGTTGCCTAGCGCCGCCTGCCGCTCCAGCCACGGCAACCATTCCATCGCGTTGGCATGTGTAAGCGCCAGGCGTTCACGCTTTTGCCGGTCTGCCAAGTCTTCCATCGCCGCCGTGCGCTGTGCTGCCCACAGGAGTCTCGCCACCTGGCTCCCATATTGATTTTGCAGATGGGTCAGGGTCCCGGTTTTAGAAGCCGCAAGCTGTTGGAGCAGGTCAGATTTTTCTGCTTTGTGAAGCTCTCGCAGCTCCAGCCTTGCGGCCTTGCGGTTGTCTTTAGCCGTGTATTTTTCTGACTTGTATTGCTCAAAGAGTGCTGTGCGTGCAATGGCACGATCCATTCTGGCTTGATCGCGCTGTTCGCCTCGCCCGGTGCACCCGGGATATTCCTGCGAGTCCGGGTCAGTACCACAGGCAACACGGGCAACGTAATCGTTGTAAGTGGCTCCGTCAATCGACCGGTTGGTCGATGAGGTCTGCCCTATGGGAATGTTGGGCGGCTGGTATTCACCAAAGCGCTTTTGCAAGCGCCCCAGACTCAGTGCATAGTGAACGGCTGACGCTTTGGTTTGCGTTGCCTTGTCGAGCATGTCGGTCTCGAAAATCAAGCCGGATTTGACTTTCACCACACGCAGGCCTCTGGCGACGCATGCGCGATGGAACTCCTGCCAGTTCTGCGTTGCAACCAGCTCTGGTGCAACCTTGTTGTTGAGCCAGCCGGCCAGTGAGGGCAGTCCTGCCTTGACTTCCCCCATGCGCGCCTTCACAGCAGGTGCATGCGGTGCAAGTGACTTGTCGGTTTCAAGTCCAAGCTGGCGGCGCAGCGCATGCGTCAGCCGCTTGATTTGACCGTCAATGACCACGTGGGGGCCGTTGTCATGCTGCCAGCCCTGTTCAAGTTCGATCTCCCGACAGGTTTTGTCCAGCACAAGGAAGTCATAGCGCGGTGGCCCGGTCAGTACCAAATGCTCAGGGTGGACACGGTTGGCAATGATGTGAATGTGGTGGTGGTGATCTTTGTCGCGGTGGATCGCAAAAAATGCCTGGTTGTCGGCCATGCCAACCGCTTTGAGCGCCTTGGCGGCTGCGACCGTGGCCTGGTCAACGGTCGGCTGCTCGCCAGCCTTCCATGAAAGGACTACGTGATAAAACGGATTGGTTTTGGGATGGGCTCTTGATCTTGCCGCCCAGGCCCGCGCCGTGCTGTCCATCCACTTGATGATTTGCCTGCGATCATCCGGGTCAGTGGGGTTGAGGCCCTCCATGTTGAAGGATGCAGCTTCCAGCACACCATCGCGCGCCAGGTAATTGGCGCCATCCTCTGGACCGTAGTGGCCAGGTTCGGGTTGTTCAGCTGCCTTTTTGAGGTCGTCAACGACATAGTTGGCTGCGCTGGCCACCGTTTTCCAGGACTTCTTCAGCATGATGACCTTAGCCAGCATGGACCCTTCCGGCTGCCCTGTCCTTGCCACCTGAGGCGGTTGCTTCCAGCGTGTCAGCGCGCTCACGCAGCTCATGGATCAATGCCCACCATTTTTTTCGGTCTTCTGCCGTCCAGCGGATATCTCTGGCCGGGTACAGGTGCTTGAGCATGGCACCCAGACGACGAAATTCGTAGCCAGCCTGAGCTCTGTCAACGGTGACATAAACTGCGCCATGCAAGGTGGTGTCGCGGATCATCTGCGACACACTGACGCCCAGCGCTGCTGCACGCGCGTTGAAGCGGTCTGCTTCATCGGGCGAAACCCTGAGTTTCAAAAACGTTGAACGCGGCATGATCAAAAAAGATTAATCGACAGTTCACCGCGTTGTGCGCGCCGTGTCGCCACGACGACGGTAGACAGGCTGATTGACAGTACCACGCCGGACATTCTTTTCATTTGCATCTCCAATCGACTATCCGCCACGACGGCGGATAGCCAATACGGGTGCGTCGCAAGTATGGACGCGCGCGCCTGTGGTGAGTTTGGCTGTTGGGCTGAAACGGACTGACAAGGCAAACAAAGCGGAGCGACTTTGTTTTGACAGTCCGTTTGAGCGTCGCCCAGGGGTTAGCCTCACGGCTGGGGTTGTCGAATGACATCCCCAATGAGTTGAATCATCCTTTCGGATATTGCGACAACGATCGTTGTCGGGGTGGCATTAGGCAAACCGGGTGCCTTGCAAGCTTGGCTGGGTTTCGGGCAATTCGCAAAGAATTTTTTCGAATTGACCAAGATTGCGAAACTTGCGTGACCATTCGGACACGAGACTGAACCTTTCTGCTGGGCTGAAACGGACTGGCAAAGGCGAACAAAGCGAAGCGACTTTGTTTTGACAGTACGTTTGAGCGTCGTCCATGGGTTAGCCTCACGGCTGGGGTTGTCGAATGACATCCCCAATGAGTTGAATCCGGGCTGCGTGTGGATGTTGCGATAGCGATCGTTACCCGAATGGGACAAGACAAGCCGGGCGCTTTGCAGGATTGGCTTGGTTCAAAGAATAGAGCGCGGGCTGAAAGCATCGTCAAAATTTTCTGGCTTGAACGCCAACAAAAACTCGATTTGGCTTAAAAATTGACTACCGGGAGAAACCGGCACAAAACGGGCACACTGAAAAGGCAAGCAACGGGCACAGTTCCGGCACAAAACGGGCACACTTCCGGCACAAAACCGACGCAATTTTGGAAAAACCCGAGACACTCCTTTCCATTAAAAACCCCATCCTAAAGCGTACAGACGAAAAAAATCCCCTGTAAGTCATTGATCTACAAGGGATTTTCTAAACTATCTGGCGGAGCAGGGGGGATTCGAACCCCCGGGGGATTTTACTCCCCGCACGCTTTCCAGGCGTGTGACTTAAACCGCTCATCCACCGCTCCGAAGCGCGCTAGTTTAACCGAGCGATGCGCCTGTTTCTGGCGCATCCCAGGTTTATGCAAAAAGAAAAAGCCACCCGAGGGTGGCTTCTTTGAATGATCAAAACGATCAGTTCAGAGCAATCTTCTTGCCGTCTTTGTAGGTCGACAACGTCATGGACGGATTCTTCATTTCGCCAGTGGGTTCAAACGCAATGCTCGCTGTCACACCCTTGTAGTTGGTTTCGATGAGCTTGGGGGTATATACCTTGGGATCGGTCGAATTGGCACGCTTCATTGCATCCACCAGAACAAACGTCGCATCGTAGGTGTAGGGGCTGTAAATCTGGAACTGACCCGGGTACTTGGCGTCGTACTTGGCCTTCCAGGCGGTACCGCCCGGCATTTTGGCGATCGAGGATCCACCTTCGGCGCAAACAACACCATCAAGACTCTTGGCGCCCGAGGCGATCTTGATAATTTCGGTGGTGCATATGCCGTCGCCACCAAAATACTTGATGGCCGACATACCCAGCTGGTCCATCTGGCGCAGCATGGCACCCGCTTGGGCGTCCATACCACCGTAGAAAATACCGTCGGGTTTCTTGGACTTGATAGCCGTCAAAATGGCCATGAAGTCAGTTGCCTTGTCGGTTGTGAACTGCTGGTCAACAATCTCGATGCCCTTGGTTTTCGCAACTTTCGAAAACACCTCGGCGACGCCTTGACCATAGGCGGTACGGTCGTCAATCACGGCAATTTTCTTGAGCTTGAGTGAATCAGCTGCATAAAACGCCAGCCCTGCACCCAGCGCCAGATCGTTGGCGATGATGCGGTAGGTTGTCTTGTAGCCTGGCTTTGTCAGGTTGGGGTTGGTGGCTGCACCGGTGATGTGCGGAATACCGCAGTCGTTATAAATCTTGGAAGCTGGAATAGTGGTGCCTGAGTTCAGGTGGCCGACAATGCCTGCGACCTTGGCATCGCACAGTTTTTGTGCAACCGCTGTGCCCTGTTTTGGATCAGCTGCATCATCTTCGGCCGCGATCTCGAACTTGATTTTTTTGCCGCCAATGGTGACGCCCTGTGTGTTCAGGTCTTCAATCGCCATGCGAACACCGTTCTCATTGTCCTTGCCGTAGTGCGCCTGACCACCCGACATCGGAGCCACGTGACCAATTTTCACGACCATATCTTGCGCCAGCGCCACGCCAGCTGCGGCCCCGATAGCCGCTACAACTGTCAATTTCAATTTCATCTGCATAGACAACTCCAAGTTAAATAAATTGTGAATCGGATAATTCAGCAACGCGTACGATAACGCAATTTTTGCGCCATCATCATAGGGTAGTCACCAAGAAACACGATCCAAGTGCATAAATTCGCCTTATTCAAGCGGTCGCGCGGGGCCGGGGTTGGCCAATGCGTCAATCACCGCCTGGCGGGTGAACATCTCCATCTCGTCCTGAAGTTTCGCGCTGACGTCAGCCCAATGACGCGAAACGGTGGCTCGCACCAGACGGTCAAACTCCTCCTGCAGTCGCCGCTCGAAAATCGGCTGGATCTGTTGCTTGACCCGTTTCACCATGGCCTCGGTTTCAGCTTGAGCCGGTTTTGCCAAACCCGTCAGGGTACGAGGGTCGACCACTTCGGTCAAAGTCGGAATGAATCTGGGCAGTGGTTGATTGGGTGTGTTCATGGCGAGCCAGCCTGCAAATCGAACTTGACCGGCTCAAAACCAGCCGCCTGGTAGCGCTTCCAGCGCAGCCGCGCCAGTCTGAGTTCTTCATCGTCGGGCGCAACCACTTCGATGACCCGTTCAAACGCCTCAAACCCACGCGGCATCTCGGGACCGAGATTGACCAGTACGGTGACATCGGCAACACCCGAAACGTCGCTTGACAGAATGACCGGTGACCGCTGCTGGATGCGTTGTGGCGCATCCAGCCCACAATGTGGCACAAAATCAACCGCGGAAAAGGTCCACAAATCCAGATCGAGCTGCTTCAGCGCCTGGTCTTCACCGGTCACCATGAGGCGGACCCCTTTGCCCACGGCCTTGCGAATGAGTCGACAGGTATAGCCAGGCTTGTCGGCCACCGGCAAATGAAAGGCAACGGCAGTCACAGCGTAAGGCCTATTGCTCAAGCGCCATCAGATAGTCCAGAAGCAGTCCCACGGGGCGCCCGGTCGCACCTTTGGCGCTCCCACTCTTCCAGGCGGTTCCCGCAATGTCCAGATGTGCCCAGGAAAACTTGCCGGCAAATTTTTGCAAAAACTTGGCGGCGGTAATGGCGCCTGCGGGCCGACCCGCCACATTGGCGATGTCGGCAAAATTGGTTTTCAATCCATCCGCATACTCATCGTCCAGTGGCATTGGCCAGCACAGGTCCTGCGACGATTCGCCCGCCGCCATCAACTGCGCAGTCAAAGCCGGATCATTGGCAAACACGCCGCTGCGCACCCCCCCCAGCGCAATCACACACGCGCCGGTCAGTGTTGCAATATCGACCACAGCACGTGGCTTGAAGCGCTCGGCATAAGTCAACGCATCGCACAAAATCAATCGCCCCTCGGCATCGGTATTGAGGATTTCAATGGTTTGGCCGCTTAGACTGGTCACCACATCACCAGGTTTGACTGAACGGCCATTGGGCAGGTTCTCGCAGGCCGGAATCAGGCCCACCACGTTGATGGTCGGTTGCAGTTCGGCCAAGGCGCGAAACACGCCCAGCACACTGGCCGCGCCACACATATCGAACTTCATTTCGTCCATTTCAGCCGCTGGCTTGATGGAAATGCCGCCACTGTCAAACGTGATCCCCTTGCCCACCAAGACCGTTGGCGGCTGGGATTTGCCCGCCCCGGTATAGCTCAACTCGATGAAGCGCAACGGTTGATCTGAACCTTGCGCCACCGCCTCAAACGCGCCCATGCCCAGCTTGGCGACCTCTTTGGGGCCAAGAACCTGGCATTTGACGCGCGGCCACTTGGCCAGCGCCCGTGCTGCGTTGGCCAGCTTGCTGGGCGTCGCATGATTGGCCGGGCGGTTGCCCCACTCTTTGGCCAACTCGATACCCAGCACTGCAGACTTGGCCTGCTCAAATGCGGGCTTCAGACCGTGATCATTGGTCAATACCAGATCGACCCGGTCAATGGAACGCCCCTCAGGCTTGGATTTGGTTGTGGTGTAGACATAACTGGCATCGGCCAGCGCAGTCACCGCAGTGCGCAGTTGCAAGGCGTCAGGCTTGAAAGTCAGATGGCAGACGATGTGCTGCGGTTTGTGGCTTTTCAGCAGTGTCAGCGCTGCGCCAATCGATTTGCGCATGTCAGCCGCAGACGCGTCGGCCAATTGCACCAACACCAGTCGCCGGCAAGACCAGCCCAGGGGTTGGTAAATATCGAGCAATTGGCCAGCCTTGTCGCCAAGGTCGCCAGATTTCAGGACTTTCGCCATCAAGGACGACAAAGCATCTTTGCCGGGTGAAAAAGCGCGGTTGACCAACACCAGAAGGGCGTCGGTTTTTTCCTTGACAAGGTCAAGCTGGGCCAAAGTTTGAAGCTCAAAGTTCATAATCAGGGTTTTCCTTCGTTATCAATGTTATTCCATTCCTCTTTACGTCGGGAGCTGTCGCGCAGCTTTGGCGCCACGCTCATTGTGCTGGTCACCGTGGTGATGACCATGATGCTGATCCGCACGCTGGGTCAGGCCGCACGCGGCAGCTTCAACCCGTCGGACGTGACCCTGGTGATGGGCTACACAGTTTTGGCATATTTGCCAACCCTGCTCACCATGAGCCTGTTCATCGCCATCATTGCCAGTCTGTCCAGAATGTACCGCGACAGTGAAATGGTGATTTGGCTTTGCAGCGGCAAAGGCCTGGCCAGCCTGCTGCGGCCGTTGATGCGTTTTGCCTGGCCGGTTTTTCTGGCCGTGGCGACGCTGTCGCTGCTGGTCCTGCCGTGGAGCAAGCAGCGTATTGAAGACCTGAAGAGCCAGTATCAGCAACGCAACGACTTGCAGCGCATCACACCCGGACAGTTTCAGGCCTCGGCCAATGGCAGTCGTGTGTTCTTTGTGGAGAAAAATCTGACCGAGGAGAAGACCGGATCCAATGTTTTCATTGCGAGCACCGAAAACGGCAAGCAGACGGTGACGTCGGCGCGCAGCGGGCGCGTCGAAACACTGCCGCAAGGCCAGTTCCTGATGCTCAGCCGAGGTCAGCGTCTGGAGAGCAACCTGACCACCCACGACCTGAAGCTCAGTGAATTTGAAACCTACGGCACTCAGGTCAGCACCAAAGTGATCGACCAGGTTGGTGCCGCCCCGGCCAACACGCTCTCCACAATGGCACTGATCGAAAGCGGCACCACCCGCAACCTGGGCGAACTGTCGTGGCGCATTGGCCTGATCCTGGCATCGATCAACTTTGTCATCATTGGCGTGGCAGCCTCCAGCGTCAACCCGCGCGTCAACAAAAGTGTCAATCTGGTGTTTTCCTTGTTTTCTTTCATCACTTACTACAACCTGATCAACCTCGGTCAAAGCTGGATCGTTGCCGACAAAGTAGATCCACTGCGGTTCATGCTGGGTTTACATGGCGGCATTTTTGTGCTGGCCGTCCTGTGGCTGAGCAAGGTTCACAACAACTGGGACTTGTCCCGCTGGGCACGCAGGCGCACACCTTGAGAACACTGCGCCGCCTCATTTTCGGAGAAGTCATCTACGCCGTGGCGTTTGTGACCCTGGGTTTTCTGTCTCTGTTTTTTTTCATTGACTTTGTCGAGGAACTCCAGGCCCTGAGTCGGCAAGGCAACGTCAGCTACAAGCTGGTGCACGCGCTGAGCTATGTGGCGTTGTTGATCCCCAACCATCTCTATGAGCTGATGCCCATCACCGTCTTGATCGGGACCATCACTGTCATGGCCCGGCTGGCACAAAGCTCCGAGTACACCATTTTGCGCACCAGCGGTTTGGACCCCTGGCGCGCCCTGCGCACGCTGCTGACACTCGGACTGGGGTTTGTGGTGCTCACCTTTACGGTCGGTGACTATGTGGCCCCGCTGGCCGACCGCACGGCCCAACTGCTGAAGGCGCAGTTCACCGGGCGCATCGTGCTGGGGCAAAGCGGTACCTGGTTGAAAGAAAAGCAGGCCAACAGCCATTTTGCGGTGAACGTGGGCGAAATTGCGCCCGACGGCAGTCTGCGCACGGTGCGCATCTTCGAGTTCCAAAACCAGGGCCAGCTGTCGTCGATGTCACAGGCTGAGTCAGCCGTCATTGCCAACGATGGTGCATGGCAACTCAAACAGGTGCAGCGCACCGAGTTTGCGACGCAGGCCGGTATCCCAAACCGAGTCGACCGCGTGGTGTTGCCGACCCTGCGCTGGCCGAACCAGATCAGCGCCGAGATGGTGTCTGCTGCGCTGCGTGATCCCGATCGAATGAGCACATTGGCCCTGTTCCAGTACATCCAGCATTTGGACACCAACGGTCAGTCGGCCCAGAAGTACGAGATCGGTTTCTGGCGCAAGGTGTTTTACCCATTGAGTTGTCTGGTCATGGTGGTGCTGGCCTTGCCGTTTGCCTACCTGCACTTTCGCTCGGTTGGCATTACGGCGTATGTGTTTGGTGGCGTCATGGCCGGTATCAGTTTCTTTTTACTGAATAACGTTTTTGGTTATATTGGTGACTTGCAAAGCTGGAAACCCTGGCTGGCAGCAGCACTGCCGGGCTTGATCTACTCTGCTCTGTCCCTCACCGCATTTGGCTGGCTGGTTCTTCGGCGATGACCTGATACGGGTGTGTGGCTTTACATTTTTCAATCCAAAGGACTTTCATGCAAGCAACCGTTCTGTTTGGTCATGGCTCCAGTGACCCAAGCTGGCGTGTTCCCATCGACAAGGTGGCGCAACGCATACGCGACACTGAACCCGACGCTCAGGTCAGATGTGCGTTCCTGGAGCGCACCGAACCTGATCTGCCGACCACCGTCGCTGAACTGGTACAAAGCGGTGCAACCGGGATCACCATCGTTCCGATGTTTCTCGGTGTTGGCAAACACGCCCGTGAAGACATGCCGCTGCTGGTGACACAACTTCAGGCGGACTACCCCGATGTCTGTTTTGCACTGCAGCCGTCGGTTGGCGAGGAACCCCGGGTGATTGACCTGCTGGCTCGCATTGCCAGTCCGCTGGCCAGTGCCACTCGCAGCTGAGAAAGGCCAAGCTCTGCCATGCCCTGCCCGCCCCTACAATCCAAGCTGCCCCATGTGGGCACCACCATCTTCTCGGTGATGTCTGCCTTGGCGGCCGAGAAAGGGGCTGTCAACCTGGGCCAGGGTTTCCCTGATTTTGCATGTGACCCGGACTTGGTCAGTGCCGTGACCCGCGCCATGCAGCAAGGTCTGAACCAGTACCCGCCGATGCCCGGAGTCGCCGCGCTGCGCGACGCCGTTGCATCAAAAATAGAAGCAATGTATGGCCGCCGGTATTGCGCTGGAACCGAAATTACCATCACGGCCGGTGCCACCCAGGCCATTCTGACCGCTGTGCTTGCGTTGGTGCACCCGGGTGATGAAGTCATCGTGCTTGAACCGTGTTACGACAGCTACCAGCCCAACATCGCACTGGCCGGTGGCACCGTGGTGCGGGTGCCATTGACCCCTGGCAGTTTCCGGCCGGACTTTGAAAAGATCGCGGCGGCCATGTCGCCCCGCACACGCGCCATCGTCATCAATTCACCACACAACCCCAGCGGCACCGTCTGGTCTGCCGCAGATATGCAAGCCCTTGAGGCCCTGCTCGCTCCCACCAATGTCATCCTGATCAGTGACGAGGTGTACGAACACATGGTGTTTGATCAGCAGCAGCATCAAAGCGCGGCCCGGTTTGCCGGGCTGGCCGAACGAGCCTTTGTGGTGTCCAGTTTTGGCAAGACTTACCATGTGACGGGCTGGAAGGTCGGTTATGTGGCAGCACCCGCCGCGTTGATGAGTGAATTCCGCAAAATCCACCAGTTCAACGTATTCACTGTCAATACCCCGATGCAGTACGCGCTGGCAGAGTTCCTGACCCAGACCGCACCCTACCTGACGCTACCGGATTTTTACCAGCAAAAGCGTGACCTGTTTCGTGCCGGCTTGAAACACACCCGGTTTGAATTGTTGCCCTGTGAAGGCACCTACTTTCAGTGCGTCAGTACGTCCCGCATCAACACCCTTGGTGAAGCCGAGTTTTGCCAATGGTTGACCGCCGAGGTGGGAGTGGCGGCCATTCCGTTGTCAGCGTTTTATGCCAACGGGTTTGACCAGCAAGTGATCCGATTTTGCTTCGCCAAGAAAACCGAGACCTTGGACCTGGCCTTGCAAAAGCTGCAGCAACTTTAAGAAACAGGGCTCATCCGGCCGCTTTTTTGGGCGGCATCTGTTCAGGGCGAAGCGGCGGGTTCAACAAGGCGTCGGCCAGCTCAATATCCACCGCCTGATGGTTGGCGTCAAACAGCGGCAGTTCGTAGTCGTTCCAGCCACGTACACCGGTTTTCATCGAGTAGACCGCGGTAAAACCCATTTGTTGCAGCGTCAACGCCGCCAGAGCGGTGCGGTTACCGGAACGGCAGACCAGCACCACCGGCTGGTCCCGGGCGGTTGCCAGAGCCGGCACGGTGTCGGCATAACCCCAATCACACGCTGACTCCAAAATGCCCCGTGGTACCAACAGCGATCCGGCAATGTGAGCCGCATCAAACTCGGCCTGCTCCCGAATGTCGATCAGCAGAGTTTGCGGTTTCTCTTGCTGCAAAGCCTGAACGTCCCAGGGCATCAGTTCCTGAATGTGCGGCAGCGTATCGGCGACCAGCGTTGAGAAGTTCTTGAATGTCATTTTGCCCCGCTGAAACTCAGGCCTCCACCACACCGAAACGCACCAGCTCGCCATCGGCAAACTCGACGCTGCGGCCAAAACCAATGCTGCCGGTGCCCTGCAACATCATTTCTTCGCGGCGCAGCACCAGCTCCGCCTCACCGTCCTGGTGCACAAAGGTGCCATTGGTGCTTTGGTCGGTGAGGAAAAACTTTTCCTGGCGCAGTTCGATAAAAGCGTGTTGCCGCGAGGCCATTTTGTCGGAGACGACGAAATTGCAAGACAGGTCGCGCCCCATCATGATGCGCGGACAAAGCAGGTTCATGAAATAAGTATCACCACGAAAGGTCAGGTTCAACTGCACCTGACGTTGCATCACCGCAACAGAGGGTGTTGCCATGGTGAGGTCGTCATTGGTCTGCCAGATGATTTCACACACCGCAACGCTGTCTTCTTTACCTTTGATGGAAAGTGCAGCGATCTTGCGGGTGGCGGTGCGCAAAATCTTGGGCAGTTGCATCACCGTGGCGCAGGTGGCCATGATTTGTCCACCTTTGGCCAGGCCCGTCATGCGCGCAGCCATGTTGACCGTGTCTCCAAACACATCGCTGCTGGTGCGGATGACAAATCCGACGTGAAAGCCGATGCGGATACTGCGCCGATGCCCCTCCACCTGAGGCAGGTCCGATACCCTGAGCTGGATATCCACGGCGGCGCGCCAGGCTTTTTCAGCGTCGGGCAAGACACACATCAGTTCATCACCAATGGTCTTGATCACTTCACCATCGCAGCGCGCCACCACGGCGCGCATCAAATCGAGGCACTCGTCCACCAGTTGCTTGGCTCTGGCGTCGCCAAAAACGTCATAAAGGCGGGTGCTACCAGCCAAATCCGCAAACATCACCGCGACAGAACCACCAGAAGATTTCATGCAAAACCTGTTGAAGTTCCGGCACTTTAATCGAAATCAGGCACACTCTGCCTGAAATTGCGTCTTGCGCCCTCAGTGTTGTGTTCTGCCCGCAGTGGTGAACAGGTAAATACCGGCCACCACGAACAAGGTTCCGAACGCCACCCAGCCGGTAAATGGCTCATCCAGTAACAGAGTTCCCATCAGGATGGTAGACATCGGGCCAACCATACCGGTTTGTGCCGCCAGGCTGGCACCGATGCGCTCAATCGCCATCATCACCATCAACACCGGCAGCGCGGTGCACAAAGTGGCATTCAACAGGGACAGCCACAGCACTTCAGGCACCACCACGGCTGCGCTCAAGGGCCGCAACAGCACAAACTGCCCAATGCACAGCAGACAAGCGGCGGTGGTCGCCCACCCCACCAACCGCAAAGAGCCAAGGCGTTGCACCAACTCGCCGCTGAAACTCAGGTAAACCGCGTAACTCACGGCACTCAAAAAGACCAGCAAGGTACCCAAGGCGGCATCGGCACCTTCAAGCTGAATCTCGTGGCCAAATACCAGCAACACGCCGCAATAGCTGATCGCCATGCCCAGCATTTGACGGCGCGTGATATGGCGCTTGAACAATACCAGGCCCAGCAGCAAAACCAGCGTCGGATTGAGATACAGGATCAGTCGCTCCAGAGACGCACTGATGTAGGCCAGCCCGGCAAAGTCGAGAAAACTGGCCAGGTAATAGCCGCTGAAGCCCAGCCCGAGCACCCCCCACCAGTCGTGTCGCGTCATCGCCGCTTTACCCCGGCTTGCCCACCAGGCCATCAACGCAAAAAACGGCAAGGCAAACAACATTCGGTACATGATCAGAGTCACAGCATCCACGCCATGACGGTATGCCAGCTTGACAATGATGGCCTTGCCACTGAAGGCAACCGCACCCAGTGTCGCCAAAATCAATCCGGGCACTACATGGTTAGGAGCTGCGAACCCTTTATGCATAAGCGCTTGAAAGCAAGTTTGTATTAATTTTCAACAAAGGTCTGTTCCCGCTTGCGCCGCACTTCAGGCAGCAGCACCAAACCCAGCAATATCAGTGCCGCCAGCAGCAAGATGGCCGACAAGGGTCGCGAGACAAACACAGTCCAGTCGCCACGCGACAACAACAAGGCACGGCGCAGGTGCTCCTCCAGCATCGGTCCCAGAATAAAACCCAGCAACAGCGGAGCCGGCTCCATACCCAGCTTGATCAACACATACCCCGCCGCGCCAAAGAGCGCCACCATCCAGATGTCCCAGACGTTGTTGTTGGTTGAATACACACCGACCGCACAAAACAGCACAATGGCCGGAAACAGCCAGCGGTAAGGCACCGACAGCAACTTGACCCAGATGCCAATCAGAGGCAGGTTCAACACCAGCAACATGGCATTGCCAATCCACATCGAGGCAATCAGGCCCCAAAACAGCTCGGGGTTGCTGCTCATCACCTGCGGTCCCGGCTGGATATTGTGGATGGTCATGGCGCCAACCATCAGCGCCATCACCGCATTGGAGGGGATGCCCAACGTCAGCAAAGGAATGAAAGAAGTCTGCGAGGCCGCATTGTTGGCGGCTTCGGGCGCGGCCACGCCGCGGATATTGCCTTGGCCAAAGGGCGTTTCCCCAGGCTGCAAGCGTGTTCTCTTCTCCACCGTGTAAGCGGCAAATGCCGCCATCACAGCACCACCGCCCGGCAATAGACCCAACACAGCGCCCAAACCGGTGCCACGTAAAACGGCAGGCAACATGCGCCTGAAGTCGACTCGACTGGGCCACAAGCCCTGGACCCGAGTGGTGGTCAATTGCCGCTGCTGCGAACCATTGCCCAGATTGTGGATGATCTCGGCGTAGCCAAAGACACCCATGGCAATCACGATGAACCCAATGCCATCACTGAGTTCGGCCACATCAAAGCTGAAGCGAACCATGCCCGAGTTCACATCGGTGCCAACCAGTCCCAGCAGCAATCCCAGCAACACCATGCCAATGGCCTTGAGCAAATCACCCGAGGCCAATACCACTGCGCCGACCAGCCCGAGCACCATCAGCGCACAGTACTCTGCCGGCCCGAACACAAAGGCCAGTTCGATCAGCGGCACGGCAAAAGCCGCCAGCACCAGCGTGCCCACACAACCGGCAAAGAAGGAGCCCAGACCGGCCGCCGCCAATGCCGGCCCCGCGCGACCCCGTCGCGCCATCTGATAGCCATCGATGACCGTGACGACCGAACTGGCCTCACCCGGCAGGTTGACCAGGATCGCCGTGGTTGAGCCCCCGTATTGCGCCCCGTAGTAAATCCCTGCCAGCATGATCAGCGCCGACACTGGCGGCAAGGCGTAGGTGGCCGGCAACAACATGGCGATGGTCGCCAATGGCCCGATGCCTGGTAACACCCCGATCAGCGTACCCAGCAAACAACCGGCAAACGCATACACCAGATTCAACGGCGTAAACGCCACACCAAAACCCATGGACAAATGTGCGAGCAGCTCCATTCTGGTGCGCCCCTGCGAATCAGTCCAGCAGAAAGGACGGCCACACCGGAAACTGCAGCCTGAGCAGCAGCACAAAGGCCACATAACTCAACGCTGCCAGGGCGGTGGCCAGCAAGACGGTCTCACCCAGCTGAAAACGTTCGCCCGCTAGGCTGGCCACAACCGTCAGCAGATACACGCCGACCACAAAACCCACCGGTGGCACACCCAGTGGCGGGATGCCACCCAGCGCAACGCCAAAGACCAGATTGGCCGCAAGAATGAAGAACAAAGGCCGCAGTGCCCACGCTCCGCTCGACTTTGGTCGAGTTGAAGACCGCAAGGCCGTCCGGAGCATCAATATGTTTCCCAACAGCGCCAGCATCGCCCCCAGCAGCAGCGGGAAAAAACCTGGCCCCATGCGGCCGCTGTTGCCCAGCGGGTAGCTGGATGCGACCCAGGCAAACGCACCGCCGACCAGAGTGAACAGCAGTCCGGCCAGAAAGTCCTGCTGGCGGATCACGCGAAAAGGGTCGGCCATCACTGCAGCGGCGGGGTGGACGACAGTACCTCCTCAAGCACCGTCAGTCCTTCGGCCACACGCAGGGCGCCAGCCAGGCGCAAGGGGCGCATCCCGTCGGTCATGGCCTGGCGTTTCAACGCATCGGCACTGGGCTCCTTGGTGATCAGATTCTTGAACGCTTCAGAGGCCACCAACAGCTCATACAAGCCCATGCGTCCCATAAAGCCGGTCATACGGCAATCCACACAACCCACCGCCTTGAAGGGCTTGTAGGCACCACTGAGCTGCCAGGGTTTGACAACCTCAGCCAGTGCATCGCGTGATGCTGCCTCGTCGGGCACTTTGCATTGCGGGCACAGCGTGCGCACCAGCCGCTGGGCCAGTACCCCCAGCAGGGTGGCGTTGATCAGGTACGAGGGCACACCGAGTTCAAGCATCCGCGTCACCGCGCTTGGCGCATCGTTGGTGTGCAGGGTGGAAAACACCAGATGCCCGGTGAGCGCAGCCTGCACCGCCATCTCGGCGGTGGCCTGGTCGCGGATTTCACCCACCATGATGATGTCCGGGTCCTGCCGCATCAGGGCCCGCAACCCTTCCGGAAAACCGAAATCCAGCTGCGGCTGCACCTGGGTCTGATTGAACGCTGGCTCGATCATCTCGATCGGGTCTTCGACCGTGCTGACGTTGACCTCTTCGGTGGCCACACGTTTGAGGGTCGAATACAAGGTGGTGGTCTTGCCCGAGCCGGTGGGGCCGGTGACCAGAATAATGCCATTGGGGCGTTTGACCAGCGCCTCCCAGCGCTGCGCGTCGTGCGCCGAAAAGCCCAGCGCATCCAGGTCCTTGACCGTGGTTTCAGGGTCAAAAATACGCATCACCATTTTTTCGCCAAAGGCGGTCGGCAGTGTCGAGATCCGCATCTCTATCTCGTCCCCACTGGGGTTGCGGGTCTTGATGCGCCCGTCTTGCGGACGGCGTTTTTCCACCACGTCCATCCGGCCCAGCAGCTTGATGCGCGCCGTCATGGCTGCCAGCACCCCCATGGGCATCTGGTAGACCGGGTGCAGAACACCGTCGATGCGAAAGCGGATCACGCCCTGCTCGCGCCGAGGCTCCAGGTGGATGTCGCTGGCACGCTGGTCAAACGCATATTGCCACAACCAGTCCACCACCTGCACCACACTTTGGTCATTGGCGTCAAGCTGGCGATTGCTCTTGCCCAATTCCACCAATTGCTCAAAGCTCGAGCCCGCGTTATTGCCCGCCTTGGCCGCCGCGCGAACCGACTTGGCCAGAGCAAAAAACTCGACGGTGTACCGGTGAATATCCTGCGGATTAGCGACCACACGGCGCACACTGCGGCGCGACTGACGCTCCACCTCGGCCACCCAATCGGTCAAAAACGGCTCGGCGGTGGCCACCACCACCTCATGCGCTGTGACCTGCACCGGCAAAATCTTGTGCCGCTCAGCATAGGCCGGGCTCATGGTGTCGGCCACCTTGCTGACATCCACCTTGAGCGGGTCGATACGCAGGTACGCCAGTCCGGTGCGCACGGCCAGCCACTGCGTCAACAACTCCAGATCCATGGGTTTGTCGTCACTGGCACGGCGCACCGCCACGGCGGCCAGGCGCACCAGCGGATGCTGCGCGCTCTCGGCCTGCGCACAGCGGTTGACGATGCGGGTGGACTCCTGCGGACTGATCACGCCGTCGGCCTGCAACCATTGGACCAGGCTGCGCCAATCGAGTGGTCCACGCTGTGACGGAGTAACGGGTGGTTTGGGGTTGGTGTTGTGACTCATGACATCAGTGGTTTGACAACCCGCACCCATTTATCGGCGGGCAAACCCCAACGGGACTCGATCAGCGCTGCGCGTGCCATCATCAGTTCGCGTTTGGGTCGCATCGGGGTGTGCTGCGCCAGCACCACGGTGTTGCCTTCGCGGGTTGGCCGGAACGACCACACCGCATCCTTGCCAAATGCCGCAGAAATCTTCTCCACACTGCGCTCGAAACTTGACGCGCGGCCAAACAGATTCACTGTCATCACCCCCGACGCCGTGAGCAGACGCCGGCAATGGTTGTAGAACGGCAGGCTGTCAAGCACGGGGGCAGCCGCCTCGTGATCGTACAAATCCACCTGCAGCGCATCGACGGTGCCCCAGTAAACAGGCTTCAGTATCTCTTGAGCGGCGTCGGCCAGCACCACCTGCAAATCCGGGCGATCATCCGGCAACTTGAACCCATGGCGACAAGCCACCAGCACCTGCGGATTCAGTTCGATGGCCAAGGTGTTAGCCATGCGCAGTTCCTTGTGGCAGAACTTGGTCAGCGATCCGGCCCCCAAGCCAAGCTGCATGGCACGGCGGTCTTGCACCGAATCGGCTTCAACAAACAGCAACCAGGCCATCATGCGCTGGATGTACTCGTGAACGAGTCCGATCGAATCTGCCAAATACATCGAACCCTGAATCCAGGGGGTACCCAGATGCAGATGCCGGACCGGGCCGTCGTCAGAGAAATTGGGCTCGGGCAGTTGAGATCGTTTTTTCAAGATGCGCAAATTATCCCCAATCGGCCCGCTCAACCCAGACGCGCCAGTTCAATCTTCAGACAACGATCCTGCACTGCCACCAGTCCGGCGGCCTGCGCCCTGGCCAGAGCCGCGTCATTGGATATGCCCAGTTGCAGCCAGATGGCCGGCAATTGCAGGGCAATGGCCTCATCCACCACCGGCGGCACATCTTCGCTGTTGCGAAACACGTCGACCAAATCAATGTTCTCATGCAGCGCCGCATCCGCCAGCGTGGCATAAACCTTCTCCCCCAAAATGGGCTCTGCACTGGCCGCGGCCACCGGGTTGACCGGCACAATGCGCCAGCCATGAGCCTGCATATAGGCCGCGACGTGATAACTTTCGCGGTGTGCCTTGGGTGATAGACCGACCATGGCGACGGTCCGGCAATTTTGCAGGATGTGTGCGATCGCCTGTGGTTCGGTCAGGGTTTGCGCTTGAGAATTGGTCATGATTGATCTTGATCAGTGGGCAAAACGCCATCTTACGCGCTGGTGCTCTCCGCTCAGCCGGTCAGCCTGGAAAACAATGGCTCTATACTCTGCAACCGGAAAAGCGTGAGCAACGCGGGTGTAGTTCAATGGTAGAA
>NZ_JAGPBB010000072.1 GCF_018063565.1 Rhodoferax sp. | reverse complement strand
ACAGCGTCATGGTTTGCTGGTAGTATGCCGCGCGTCCTTGATTGTGTTCTTTGACTGACATTGGAGTAACTATGGATACAGGAAAAATCACCACCTGGGTTGATCAGATTCAGCCCATTTTGCTGACGTTCGGGCTCAAGGTGCTGGGTGCCATCGCCGTTTTTATCATCGGCCGCTGGCTAATCAGCATGGTTTCCAGGCTGGTCGGTGCGGCCATGACGCGACAAAAGCTCGACCCCACCGTGCAGAGGTATCTGGTGAGCTTCATCACCGTGTCGCTCAACATCATCCTGGTGGTGGCGATTTTGGGCTACTTTGGTGTCGAAACGACCTCGTTTGCAGCGCTGGTGGCGGGTGCGGGTGTGGCCATTGGCGCCGCCTGGAGCGGGCTTCTGGGCAACTTTGCCTCTGGCATCTTTTTGCTGGTTTTGCGTCCGTACCAGGTGGGTGACTACGTGATGGTCGGTGGTGTGGAAGGCACGGTGATGGAACTCGGCCTGTTTGGCACCACACTGACCACACCTGACAACGTGAAGACCGTTGTGGGTAACGGCAAGATCATGGGCGCGGACATCAAGAACTATTCCGCCAATGCTTTTCGCCGCGTCGAACTGGTGGCGCAACTGGCGGGCAGTGCGGATGTGCACAAGGCCATCGGTTTACTCAAGGACGCGGTCAGCCAGGTGCCCAACATCGCCGCATCCCCCGTGGTGGACGTTGAAATTCTGGAGTTCAACGAGTTTGGTCCCAAACTTGCGGTTCGCCCGTATTGCCACACCAACCATTATTGGCAGGTCTATTTCGACACCAACAAGGCCATCGCTGACACGCTGGGAGCAGCAGGCTTCCCGGTGGCGACCCGACCGGTCAAGATCTACCCGGTCTGAGCCACTTTTTGTCACGACGCGCCGTCGATTGGCAGACTGCGCGAGCGTTTAACCTCCTTGAGTGAAAAGCTGGTTGAAACCTCACGCACACCGGGCAGGGCACGGATGCGGGTGCGAAGGTAATCGGCAAAACTCTCCAGGTCCTGGGCCACAACTTCGAGTTGATAGTCGTATCGGCCCGACAGGTTGTGGCAGGACAACACCTGTGGCAGGGCCACCACCTCGCGCTCGAATGCCTCGGTCGCCTGCGAGGTGTGGTTTTCCATTTGTAACTGCACAAACCCGGTGACGCCGTACCCGAGCTGTCGGCGGCTCAGTCGCGCGTGGTAGCCCTCGACCAGCCCGGACTCCTCGAGCAGTTTCACCCGGCGCCAGCACGGAGACGGTGACAGCGACACCATTTCGGCCAGTTCGCCCACGGTGGCGCGACCGTTCTGTTGCAGAGCTTGAAGCAGTTGACGGTCAATGGCGTCAAGTTTGGGTAGTGGGTGTGACATGGCGGCGAATGGGTCAAGAACTGGTCCGGCAGTTTGCTGTGGAGCTGATTGGAATTGTTTGCTGGAAAGTCTATAAATATAAACAAATTAATCCAATGATTGCGAAATTTTGGTTCAAATTAGCAATCTTTTGCCTGGCCAAACGATCCAGAATTTCGCTCTTGTAACGGAGCAACTTATGTCCAGTCAGCAGAATCGACCCGGCGGTTTCAGTACCCGCGCCATCCATCACGGCTACCAGGCGGCCGACCACCATGGCGCACTGGTGCCACCCATTTACACCTCGGCGACCTATGCGTTTCCGGATGTGGCCTATGGCGCACGGTGTTTTGCCGGAACCGAGGCAGGGTATTTTTACAGCCGGGTTGGAAATCCGACGCTGGCGCTGCTGGAGTCACGATTGGCCAGCCTGGAGGAAGGGGCTGCCGCTGTGGTGTTCAGCTCGGGCATGGGGGCCATCAGTTCCACCTTATGGTCCATGTTGCAGCAGGGTGACGAAGTGCTGGCTGACCTGACACTGTATGGCTGCACTTTCTCGCTGCTCAATCACGGGCTGACCCAGTTTGGTGTGACAACCCGGCACATCGACCTGACCGACCCGCAGCAGCTGGCGCTGGCGATCGGCCCCAAAACACGGGTGTTGTACTTTGAAACACCGGCCAACCCCAATATGCGTCTGATCGATATTGCCGCGGTGTCGGCCATTGCCCATCAGGCCGGTGTGAAGGTGGTCGTTGACAACACTTACTGCACCCCTTATCTGCAGCGTCCGCTGACCCTGGGTGCCGATGTGAGCCTGCATTCGGTGACCAAGTATCTGGGTGGACACGGTGACCTGATGGCTGGTGCTGCCGTTTTTGCAGACGCTGAATTGGCCATGCATGTGCGTGTGTTCGGTCTGAAAGACATGACCGGTGCTGTCATGTCGTCACAGGATGCGCATCTGGTCATGCGAGGCCTGAAAACCCTGAGTCTGCGCATGGATCGTCATTGCCAGAGCGCGCAAAAAGTGGCGGAACTGCTACATCGGCATGCCGCCACCGAGCGGGTGTACTTCCCCGGATTGCCAGACTTTCCGCAATATGAACTTGCGCGTCGTCAAATGAGTCAGTTTGGCGGCATGGTGGCGTTTGAATTGCGGGGTGGCCTCCCGGCCGGGGTGCGTTTCATGGACGCGCTGCAGCTTGTGACCCGTGCCGTGAGCCTGGGCGATGCTGAGACCCTGGCGCAACACCCGGCCAGCATGACACACGCCACCTACACGCCTGAGGAGCGCGCTGCCCATGGCATCAGTGAAGGACTGGTGCGGTTGTCGGTCGGGTTGGAAGACCCGTCGGACATTCTGACCGACATTGAACAGGCCCTCGATCACGCACATCGCGAATGAAACGGCGCGCTAACCGCCTGCGGCGCGATTTCTTGTGGACTTGTTTGCGGCGTGTCAATTTCGTGCAAAGTCCGGCTTCTAAAATCCTAGGGTTTCTACTAACCAAGGATTGAATCATGACAGCACGTCTTACCAACAAGGTTTCCATCATTACCGGTGCCGCGCAAGGTATTGGCCTGGCAACCGCACTCAAGTTTGCGGCCGAGGGAGCTATCGTGATCATCTGCGACGTCAAGCAGGCCAGCGTCGATGAAGCCGTGGCACAGTGCCGCGCCCTCGGTGCGACAGCAGAGGGTTTTGTCATGGACGTGACCCAGCGCGCCGTGGTGGACGATGTGGTGGCTCAGGTCAAGGCCAAGTTTGGCCGCATCGATGTGCTGGTCAACAACGCCGGCATCACACAAGACGCCCGCCTGCAGAAAATGACCTCCGAGCAGTTTGACAAAGTGATCGATGTGAACCTGAAAGGTGTATTCAACTGCACTCAGGCGGTGGCCGATGGCATGGTGGCACAGGGCAGCGGTGCCATTCTCAACGCCAGTTCGGTGGTGGGTCTGTATGGTAATTTCGGGCAAACCAATTACGCCGCCACCAAGTTTGGCGTGATTGGCTTTACCAAGACCTGGGCGCGTGAGTTGGGTCCCAAGGGCGTGCGTATCAACGCGGTGGCACCTGGCTTTATCGCCACGCCGATGGTGGCCGCCATGCCCGAGAAAGTGCTGGCCGACCTCAGTGCCAAGGTGCACCTGCGCCGCATTGGCAAACCCGAAGAGATTGCCAATGTCTACGCCTTCCTCGCCAGTGACGAGGCCAGCTATGTCAATGGCGAGGTGATGGAAGTCTCCGGCGGTATTTCGCTCTAATCCGGGTTCCGACAGGCCTTTGATTCAGCAGCGCGCTCAGCGTATTTGTTGAATCGCAAGGCGGTTCGCTGGTGGCTGATGCGTTGCCAGACCGCGCGTTTTTCAACCGGCCGCATTTCGGTCCAGTATTGCACTTCGGCAAAACTGCGACCGCATCCCTTGCAAACCTCGTCACCCTGGCTGGTGGAGCAGATGGCAATGCAAGGGGTGTCTGGTGTGGTGTGATACCAGGCCAGCCAGGCCGCCAGAGCCAGCGGTGTGAGCCGGGTTTCCTCAACCAAAAGCTGGTGTTGCAAGGCCATTTCGGCGTAAATCTGCGCCAGCGCACCGATTTCAGGCGCCAGAGAAAACCCGTCGTCAGACGGTTGCAAGTGGCGCCAATGGTTGATGGCGGCCTCGATGTCGGTGATGTGAATGGCGGCCATGGGGGGCGAATCATAGCCCGGCCACCTCGCCGAACGTGCTAAGCTGCCCATCATGAAACTGATTGTCAAATGGCTGCTCAGCGCGGCCGCCCTGTTGTGTGTGGCCTACCTGTATGAAGGTGTTTCGGTGAGCAGCTTTGGTGCGGCACTGATGGCGGCCTTTGTCATCGGGCTGTTCAACATGGTGCTGCGCCCGGTGCTGGTGGTGCTGACACTGCCAGTCACGCTGGTGACGCTGGGCCTGTTCCTGTTTGTGATCAATGCGCTGATGTTTTGGTCCGCCGCCGGTGTGCTGGACGGATTTCATGTGCGCAGTTTTGCTGCTGCGCTGTTGGGTTCCCTGATCTATTCGGTGTTTGGCATCGTGATCGACTCAGCGGTCGAGCGCCTGTTCCTTAAGTAGTGCCTCGACCTGCCGCCGGCGGGTGTCGATGATGGAAGCGTCGATGTGTTCGGCGTTGTCAGGTTTTGTGCTGCGGTCATGGTGCTGTTCCTGTGCGGCGCGCAATCGGTCCAGCGCGCCTGTGTAATCGAACTGGGCCACCCGTTCTTCAGCCTGCGCCCGCAGGGCGCGCAGCGGCTGGTTTTGTGCGGCATAAACACGGGCCAGCCAATGCCAGGCTGCCGCGTCCTGGGCGTGGCTTGCGACCCGGTCCTGCAAACCTTGCGCAGCGGTCTCCAGCGTCGCGGCGTCAGGGTTTTGCAGTGCCACCTGAGTCTGCAGAAACAACCTAGCCCGTGGCTGTTTGCCCACCCCTGCCCAAGGTGACAGAGCGGCCAACGGAGTCAGTCCGGGGTTTGTCGGCTTGCCTTGATTGGCTGCCAGCAGCATCTCAACACCCAGCCAGCGGGCTTGTGTCAGGGCAGCGGCGTCGCTGGCGACCAGCCCTTGCAGGCGCTGCACATTGCGTTGGCTCAAAGCCGGGTCTCGCAAGCGACTGGCGGCCAGCGTCGCACCGTACAGCAAACCTGCTTGTGCTGCCGGTGCTAGCGCTGAGAACGCCGCGTCATTCACCTGGGCTTGCCACGTGCGCAGCGTATCCACCCCTGAGTTGGCCAGTACCCGCGCGCGCGCCACCATCATGGCGTGCAGCACGGTGGGTACGGGTGCCGTGCCGTGCGTGCTGCCCAGCGGCAGTCGCGAGTGCATGTCGGCAATGCGCTCGGTGGTCAATGGGTGACTGCGCAGATAGGGGTAGGCACCGCTGTCGTTGTGTCGCGCTGCTTGCTGCAACTTGTCAAACATGCTGACAAAACCGGTCGCTTCAAAACCGGCCTGGGTCATCACGCCAAAGCCGATGCGGTCTGCCTCGCGCTCCATGTCGCGTGAGAAATTCAGCTGGGACTGGGCGGACAACGCCTGGCCACCGACCATCAGCGCTTCACCGGAACTGTTGCCTTTGCTGGCTGCCAGCGCCCCCAGAATCATGGCACCAATCAGCCACGGAGTTTGCTGGCTGTTTTTTGTCATCAGGCGTGATATGTGGCGTTGAGTGACGTGACTGAGCTCATGACCAAGTACAGAGGCCAGTTCATCTCGGCTGGTCACCACGGCCAGCAAGCCGAGGTTCAGACCCAGGTAGCCGCCCGGCAGAGCAAACGCGTTGACGCTGCGGTCACGCCCCAGCAGAATTTGCCAGGCAAAGCGCTCGTCAAGTTCGGTACTGAGGTCACCACGCAAACGCGCTGCCGCCAGCAGGGGCTGCCAGATATCCTGCACATAGTCGGTCAGCACCGGGTCGTCAAAATAATCCGGGTCACGATACAGCTCGCGCACGATGCGGTCACCCAGTCGCCGCTCCTCGTTGCTGCTCATCTCGCTGCCGTCGCCCAGCAGCGGCAATGCCGTCGCGGTGGCAACTGGCACGGGCGTGCCACCTGTCTGCTGGGCCTGCGCTGAAACCGGTAACGTCCACGCAGACGCAATAATAAAGAGAGCGTTCAGTGCTTTCTCAATATGCGGTAAAGCCATATTCGAGCGAAAAATGGCAGTCGTTTTGCCGGGCCGGGGGTGGATGGACGCACGAATTGCTTGTGTCATACCCGTATGATGCCAGTCTTGTGTAAAGGTTCTGTATCCTCTCCCCATGAATTCCCTCACCCATTTTGACGCTCAGGGCCAAGCCCACATGGTCGATGTCGCCGCCAAGGCCGCAACCCATCGGATCGGTATCGCCAGCGGCCGAATCCAGATGGAGCCGGCAACACTGGCGCTGATCACCTCCGGCAACCACAAAAAGGGTGATGTGCTGGGCATCGCCCGAATCGCGGGCATCATGGCAGCCAAGAAAACCAGTGAGTTGATTCCGCTGTGCCACCCGTTGGCGCTGACGCGGGTGGCCCTTGCTTTTGAGCTGTTGGAAGCGCAAGGGGGTCAAGCGGCAGCGGTCACTTGCACCGCAACAGTAGAAACGGTCGGGCAGACCGGTGTCGAGATGGAGGCGCTGACCGCTGTGCAGGTGGCACTGCTCACCATTTACGACATGTGCAAAGCAGTTGACCGCGGCATGGTGATGACCGACGTCAAGTTACTGGAGAAACACGGCGGCAAGTCGGGCAGTTTTGTGCGCTGATCCGGTTCAGCGTGTTTCGGGCAGGTCCGTGTTTTGGCTGATCCAGGCGGCATAATCGGCAGGAAAAGCGATTTTCATCCGGGCTGCAAAAAAGGCGACCTCGTCATATTGCTTGCGCACCACGGCGGTGTCCAGCAATTTTTCAACCACCCGGGCTTCGGGTGAAAAGTGGAGCATATCCAGGGCCAGGGCATGCAAGGATTCCGCGTTGGCAGCGCTCACCTCGGTCAGGGTCAGGTCGGCAAAGCGCACCTGGTCGCCAAATAGCCAGACATTGCGTGTCTTGTTCACGGTATCAACACGGTACGCTGCCAGTCGGTCTTGCGGGTTCTGGTAAATCTGGCTCGCCAGGTAATAATTCCAACCGCTGACACCACAAAATACAATTAAAATTGTAGCAATAAATACTTTGCTGTATTGTGCTAGAAGGCTAAAACGTCTGATTCTTATGTCGTACCTGTGCCGGCCGGGGTGCCACCACAGGAGCCATAGACTCAGTCCCACGGCCATTTGGAACGGACCGTACCAAAGGGGATACTCCAGCAGGCTGTGCAAGCCGACGATGGCCAGCACCGCCCAAGCCAATTGACGGCTGGGATCGGACTCCCGCCACGGGCGGCCATGCCAGATCAGTCCAAGCGCCACGCCACACGCCAAAAGCGCGACGGGCACACCGAGTTCGACCGCCAGGTGCAGGGGCAGGTTGTGAGCGTTGTCCAGGATGTCGCAGAAGCGCTGGCCGGGGTACAGTGTGATGAAGTGGGCGTAGTCCAGTTCACCCCAACCCCAGCCCAGCCAGGGTTTCTCGGCAATCAGATGCAATACATTGCGCCACAGCGTCAAACGGCTGAAACACGCCGCATCGCCGGCGCGCAGGCGTGCCCAGGCACCACTGTTCAGGGGATCCAGACCGGCCAATAGGGGTAGTGCCAGCGTTGCTGTCATATAGGCCAGCACGGTGACCGCGGGGATGAGCAGCCATGCGGTGGCTGGCGTCTTGTCGGTGGGACGTCCCCCGGCAACCTGGCCGGGGCGCCACCAGAGCAACAACAAAACCACCAGAACCAGTTGAATCAGGCCGGTACGCGACGACGAGGCCGCGTTCGCCACGCCCAGCAAAGCGGCCAGACAGGCATGTAACCAGAGCATCGAGGGCGTGGGGCGGCTTTGAAGATGCCACCAGACCAGCGCCAGCAGGCCCAGATTGATCAAGGTTGCGAACTGATTGCGTTGGCGCAGATGGCCAAAGGCTTCGCCCACATCGGTATGGTTCATCCAGACGCCAAACGCCGCTGTTGCACCAAAATATTGCAGCAAGCCGATCAAGGCACTCAAACTTGCGGCGCTCAGCCACGCCAGCGCAATGGCGCGCACCATGCGTTCAGACTGGCCTTGTTGCCGATCAAAGGCAAAAGCCAGCAATACTCCGGCAGCGCACAGCCAGGCAAACAACAGCGGGCCAACGGCACTGGTAGGCCCGGGCGAAAACGGATTGAGCCAGGGCAGCGTGACCAGGAAAAATGCAACAAATGCTGGCATGGGCGGTACACAAAAAACCCCGCCAGTGGCCTCTGCCATTGGCGGGGTGATCCATGCGATGTGCGGGTTTACTGGACCACTTGGGCCAGCGCACCGCTGGCGTACCGGGTGGCGACCACACTCAGGCTGTCACCTTTGATCTTGGCGGCCTGGCCTTCGCAGCCGAATTCAAGGTAGCGCTGTTTGCACAGCTGCTTGGCAGCTTCGCGGGCGGGCTTGAGCCAGTCGCGCGCATCAAACTTGTCCGGGTTTTCAAAAAGGTACTTGCGCACCGCTGCGGTCATGGCCAGGCGGATATCGGTGTCGATGTTGATTTTGCGCACACCGTACTGGATCGCCTTCTGGATCTCTTCGACTGGCACACCGTAAGTTTCTTTCATCTTGCCGCCGTACTGATTGATGAGCGCCAGTGACTCCTGTGGCACGCTGGAAGAGCCGTGCATCACCAGATGGGTGTTGGGCAGGCGGGCGTGGATTTCCATGACGCGATCGATGGCCAGAATGTCGCCAGTGGGCTTGCGGGTGAACTTGTAAGCGCCATGGCTGGTACCGATGGCAATGGCCAGCGCATCCAGTTGTGTGCGTTTGACAAACTCGGCAGCCTGTTCGGGGTTGGTGAGCATCTGTTCGCGTGTCATGGTCGCGTCGGTGCCGTGACCATCTTCCTTGTCGCCTTTCATGGTCTCAAGGCTGCCAAGACAGCCCAACTCACCTTCGACGGTGACGCCGACGGCATGGGCCATGTCGACCACTTTGCGGGTGACTTCAACGTTGTACTCGAAGCTGGCAATGGTCTTGCCGTCGCCTTCGAGGCTGCCGTCCATCATGACGGAAGAAAAGCCCAGGTTGATAGCTCCTTGGCAAATTGCCGGGCTTTGCCCATGGTCCTGATGCATCACCAGTGGAATATGGGGATAGCTCTCGATGGCGGCTTGAATCAGGTGTTTGATAAAGGCCTCGCCCGCGTATTTGCGCGCACCCGCGCTGGCTTGCAGAATCACCGGGGAGCCCACTTCGTCGGCGGCGGACATGACAGCCTGCACTTGCTCGAGGTTGTTGACGTTGAAGGCCGGGATGCCATAGCCATTTACAGCGGCGTGGTCAAGCAGTTCGCGCATAGAAACAAGAGCCATGATGATGTCCTTTGGAGGTTAAAACGACAGGTTGAACCGCCCAATTTTAGCGATGGATGCAACAGCCGACTTAATCCAGCGCAAACGAAGGGCGGGAAATCCCCTGCCAGGCGCGTGCTTTCTATAAAATCAACTAACTTTATTTAAGTGTGCGAACGTCTTGTACCTCATGCAGCCGTTTTGGGCTGTGTCTTGTCGGATTTTGGTTGAAACGGCCGCAAGCTTTCAAGATAACCCAGGCGGCAAGTCAAGGGCGTCAAACGGCCATCCCGCGTGGCCGAACAAAGGTTTTAATCATGAGTGATGTGGCGATTTCGGTCAGCTTGCTGGCGCTGGTTGCGGTGCTGGGTTTGTGGCTGGGCGGTTTTGAGTTCAAGGGCGTTGGACTGGGCATTGGCGGAGTGTTGTTCGGTGGCATTTTTGTGGGTCACTTTGTTCACCAGCAAGGCATTGCGCTGGATTTGCATACCTTGCACTTTGTGCAGGAGTTCGGGCTGATCCTGTTCGTTTACAGCATTGGCATCCAGGTGGGGCCGGGCTTCTTCTCATCATTGCGCAGCAGCGGACTCAGGCTCAACGGTTTTGCGGCGCTTTTGGTGTTGCTCGGTTGTGCCGTGGCGGCTGCCCTGAACAAGGGACTTGATGTACCGTTACCCGTGGTGCTGGGCATTTTCTCGGGAGCGGTCACCAATACGCCTTCACTTGGGGCCGGGCAACAAATTCTGACTGAATTGGGGGCGTCGGCGCTAAGTGTTTCGGGCATGGGTATGGCCTATGCGATGGCCTATCCATTTGGCATCTGCGGCATATTGCTGTCCATGTGGTTGATCCGGCTGATTTTTCAGGTCGATGTCAACGCCGAGGCGCTGGAGTTTGAGGCGCAGGCAGGTCGTTCACGCGCCAGCCTGGCCACCCTGAATGTGGCGCTGCGCAATACCAATCTCAATGGTTTGGCGCTCAAAGATGTGCCCCTGTTGGCCGACGGCAAAGTGATTTGCTCGCGGCTGAAACGCGGAGATACCCTCAGTGTGCCACGTCCAGACACAGCACTGCAGACCGGTGATACCCTGCACTTGGTGGGAGACGCTGACACGCTGCGCCAGGTGCAGTTGGTGATTGGCGAGGAAGTCGAGACCTCGCTGTCCACCCACGGAACTGATCTCCGGGTGGAGCGGGTGGTCGTGACGAACGTCAAGGTGATTGGGAAAAGTTTGATCGAACTGGCACTCACCCAAACCTACGATGTGGTGATCTCGCGCCTGAACCGCGCAGGCGTGGAACTCGTACCCGAGCCCAGCACCACGTTACAGTTTGGCGATATCCTGAATCTGGTCGGTCGCCCGGACTCGATCGATGTGGTCGCGGGCATGATGGGCAACGCCCATCAGAAACTGCAGCAGGTTCATATGCTGCCGGTGTTTATCGGCATCGGGCTGGGGGTGTTGCTGGGTTCCATCCCGTTTTATCTGCCAGGCATTCCGGCTGCGCTCAAACTCGGGCTGGCTGGCGGTCCGTTGGTTGTGGCATTGATCGTGTCACGCATTGGCAGTGTCGGTACCTTGCACTGGTTTATGCCGCCCAGTGCCAATCTGGCGTTGCGTGAACTGGGGATTGTGCTGTTTCTGGCGGTGGTGGGGCTGAAGTCAGGCGGGCAGTTTCTCGAAACCTTGCTGCAAGGCCCAGGCGTCAGTTGGCTGCTGTATGGTGCCTTGATCACCCTGTTGCCCTTGATGACCGTGGGTCTGCTGGCCCGGATGTTTGGCAAAACCAATTATCTGTCCCTGTGTGGTTTGTTGGCAGGCTCCATGACGGACCCTCCGGCGCTGGCGTTTGCCAACGCCATGCACCCCACCAGCGGCGCAGCGGCCCTGTCGTATGTGACGGTTTACCCGCTGGTGATGTTTTTGCGCATTGTGGCGCCGCAATTGTTGGCTTTGCTGCTCTGGGTGCCGGGTTAACGGCATCGGTTGGCGGCGACCCAGCAAAAAAGCCACCGCGGAGGTGGCTTTGAAGTACGCAGCCAGCAGGGCTGAGGCGTGGAATCAGGCCAGTGCTGCCTCAATTCGTTGTTTGGTTGCCACCAGCTCCTTGGGCAGGTGGTAGGCCAGCTTGTCGAACAGCTCGTCGTGCAGTGCCATTTCTTCTTTCCAGGCCGCCTTGTCGATGCTGGTCACGGTCTTGAACTGCTCTGCAGTGAAGTTCAAACCTTTCCAGTTGAGCGCCTCGTAGGCTGGGCTGATACCGAAAAAGTGTTCCTGCCCTTGCGGAGAGGTACCGTCCAGGCGGTCCAGAATCCACTTGAGCACGCGCATATTTTCGCCATAGCCGGGCCAGGCAAATTTGCCATCCGGACCTTTGCGGAACCAGTTGGTGGTGTAGATCTTGGGCAACTTGACGCCCTGAGCTTCCAGTTTTGCACCCAGGGTGAGCCAGTGCTGGAAGTAGTCACTCATGTTGTAGCCTGTAAACGGCAACATGGCGAAGGGGTCGCGCCGTACCACGCCAGCCTGACCTACGGCCGCTGCGGTGGTTTCCGAGCCCATGGTGGCGGCCATGTAAACACCGTCGACCCAGCTGCGTGCCTCGGTCACCAGCGGCACCGTGGTGGCGCGCCGACCGCCAAACATGAACGCATCAATCGGCACACCCGCCGGGTTATCCCATTCGGTGTCGAGCGCCGGGTTGTTGACGGCAGACACGGTAAAGCGCGAATTGGGGTGTGCGGCCTTGGCACCTGTGGTTTTGGCGATTTCAGGGGTCCAGTCGTTGCCTTTCCAGTCGATCAGGTGATCGGGGAGCTTCTGCCCTGGCACATCATGCTCCATGCCTTCCCACCATACATCACCATCATCGGTGAGTGCCACGTTGGTGTAGATGACGTTCTTGTCCAGACTGCGCATGCAGTTGGGGTTGGTCAGCATATTGGTGCCAGGCGCGACGCCGAAGTAGCCGGCTTCAGGGTTGATGGCGTAGAGCTTGCCATCGGCCCCTGGCTTGATCCAGGCAATGTCATCGCCCACGGTGGTGATTGACCAGCCGTCAAAACCGGCCGGTGGCACCAGCATGGCGAAGTTGGTTTTGCCGCAGGCACTGGGGAAGGCCGCTGCCACATAGTGTTTTTTGCCTTGCGGGTTGGTGGCCCCCAGAATCATCATGTGCTCAGCAAGCCAGCCTTCGTCGCGCGCCATGTTGGAGGCAATGCGCAGAGCGAAGCACTTCTTTCCCAGCAAAGCGTTGCCGCCATAGCCAGAACCAAAGCTCCAGATCTCACGGGTTTCGGGGTAGTGAACAATGTACTTGTTGGGGTTGCAAGGCCAGGTCACATCCTTTTGACCGACTTCCAGCGGAGCCCCCACGGTGTGCATGCATGGCACAAATTCCCCATCGGAGCCGAGCACGTCGTATACGGCTTTTCCCATGCGCGTCATGATCTTCATGTTCACGGCCACGTAAGCGCTGTCAGACAATTCCAGCCCGATATGGGCAATCGGACTGCCCAATGGGCCCATGCTGAACGGAATCACATACAGCGTGCGGCCCTTCATGCAGCCGTCGAAAAGGGCCTTGGTGCCGTCGGCCTGCCCGGTTTGCAGCAGGGCACGCATCTCGGCCGGGGCCATCCAGTTGTTGGTGGGACCGGCATTTTCTTTCTGCTCGCTGCAAATAAACGTCCGGTCTTCGACACGGGCTACGTCGCTGGGGTCGCTACATGCCAAAAAACTGTTGGGGCGCTTGGCCGGATTGAGCTTCTTGAACGTGCCGCCGTCCACCAGCAATTGGCAGAGGCTGTTGTATTCTTCATCTGTGCCATCACACCAATGAATGGCAGCAGGTTGGGTCAGTGCGACCATGTCGGTCACCCATGCGATCAGCTTTGCATTTTTGACATGACTCGGGGCGTTGACGTGGGGAACAGGTGTGCTCATTGATACTCCTAGTTTAAAAAACCGACCTGCTAGAGTGGTATCAGCCACACCCCATTGCCTTGGGCTGGGGGTAAAGATCTTGTGCGCTGTGACGAACGACCCAATACGATTGGCGCGCGGCAGGCGCCCCTGGTATTGGGCATGTACGCATTCGAAAAAACTGAAACGGGTCTAACGATAGACAAATTTTAGTCTTGCACCTGCAGAAGTCACGCGTTATTTGGCGAGGGTTTGATCCTTCGCAAACACCAGGCCACTCTCGTCGATGTGGATTCTGGATGTGCCAGGCTCAGGCGACACGGCATATCTTGAGCATGTTGGCGCCGCCAGGCGCTCCCATGGGTTCACCACAAGTGATGGCGTAAACATCACCGGGTTGAACAATATGGCGTTTTTTGAGGTCGATTTCAGCTTGGGCCAGCGCTGTGTCGCGATCGGCGCTGGTGTCGATCAGGAGCGGACGCACGTTGCGGTAGAGCGTCATTTTGCGCTGGGTTGCAACCTTCGATGTCAAGGCGTAAATTGGCACCTTGATCAGGTGGCGGCTCATCCACAGAGCAGTCGAACCACTGTCGGTGAGCGCCACAATCGCCTTGGCACCCAGGTGGTGCGCGGTAAACAGCGCGCCCATGGCGATGGCTTGGTCGATACGGGTGAAGGTCTTGCCGGCAAAATCGGCGTCGAGCTGCAGCACCCCGCCAGACTCTGCTGCATGGCAGATTTTGGCCATCTCGATGACCGTTTCGAGCGGGTACTTGCCCGCAGCGGTTTCCGCTGACAGCATGACCGCGTCGGTGCCGTCCAGCACCGCATTGGCGACATCGCTCACCTCGGCGCGGGTGGGCACCGGGTTGGTGATCATGGACTCCATCATCTGAGTGGCAGTGATGACAACACGGTCGTGGTCGCGTGCGAGCTTGATCATGCGTTTTTGCAAGGCAGGGACCACCGCGTTACCCACTTCAACCGCCAGATCGCCGCGTGCCACCATGATGCCGTCGCTGGCCAGCAGGATTTCCTCCATCTTGGGGATGGCCTCGGCACGTTCGATTTTTGCGATTAGTCCAGGACGATGACCACTGTCTGCTGCAGCGACACTGCACAACTGACGAGCCATCTCCATGTCCGTGGCGCTTTTGGGAAAGCTGACTGCGACATAGTCAGCCTGAAAAGCCATGGCCGTCCGAATATCGTCCATGTCCTTGGCGGTCAGGGCGGGTGCCGTGAGTCCACCGCCCTGCTTGTTGATGCCCTTGTTGTTGGATAACTCGCCACCCAGTTTGACGGTGGTGTGGATCGCCTCGCCAATCACTTCGTCGACGGTGATGACGATCAGACCGTCATTGAGCAGCAATACGTCGCCTGATTTGACTTCGCGTGGCAAGGATTTGTAGTCCAACCCTACACAGTTGGTGTCCCCGAGCTCGGTTCGAGCCGCATCCATGACAAATTTCTGCCCGGGTTCAAGGAAAATCTTGCCCTCGGCAAATTTGCCCACGCGAATCTTGGGTCCTTGCAGGTCGGCCATGATGGCGACCTCACGACCGGCACGTGCTGCCGCTTCGCGCACCATGCGGGCCCGATCGATGTGGTCCTGCGCCTTGCCATGGCTGAAATTCAGTCGAACCACATTGACACCGGCACGAATCATTTGCTCCAGCAGCGCGGGATCACTGGATGCTGGGCCCAGGGTGGCAACAATTTTGGTGGCGCGACGCGGCATGTATCAATCTCCATGTAATCAAGTTTCGTGATTTTCACACGGAAGCAGTTACATGACAGCGACAAGTTACCGATCACCCCGACCGTGAAACGTGATTGGGAAAGATAGTCGTGAGGATGGATCGTGCCGGGCGGCGGCTACTTGCCCAACACCGGGAAAAGCAGGATGAGTCCATCCGACATCACTTCCACGGCGAGCGCAGCGAGTATCAGCCCCATCAGTCGAGTCATGACATTGATTCCCGTTTTTCCCAGGACACGCGCGATTGGCTGCGCCAGAGAGAAACACAAGGCTGTTGCCAAGGCAATCACCAGCCCATAGGCAACAAGTGTGCCAAGTTGCAGCAGGGTTTTGGCTTTTTCGGCGTAAATCACCACGGTTGACATGGTGGCCGGACCGGTCAGCAGCGGAATGGTGAGTGGCACCACCGCAATACTGGCGCGTGCTGCGGCGTCATGCATTTCTTCCTCGTTGGATTTGGCTTCGGCGGGCTGCGCGTTGAGCATCGACAAGGCCGAGGTCAGCAGCAACATGCCGCCACCGACCTGGAAACTGGCCAGCGAAATGCCAAAGAACTCCAGCACATGCAAGCCCATCAGGGCACAGGTGGCAATGACCACAAAGCAGCTCAGCGAAGCGATCCAGATGGTGCGGCGGCGTTGCTCCAGCGTAAAGTCCTGGGTGTAGTGAATGAAAAACGGGACAATGGCCAATGGGTTGACGATGGCCAAGAGGGTGATGAATGGTTTGAAATCCATGGTGTTTTATCCGGATGGGCTGCGGTGATGGCGCGGCGCTTTTGTCAATCACCGCAAAGCGGGTCAACCGGAGAGCATGGTAACGAGAAGTCGCTGGACAATGCTGCTTTGCTGAAAGTAGGAGCCAATTTCATGTCCCATTCCATTGAACTGACCGCTGCAGACGGATTTGTATTTCCGGTCTACCTGGCTGAGCCCGCCGTGAAACCCCTGGGCTCCGTGGTGGTGCTGCAGGAGATTTTTGGTGTCAATACACACATCCGCAGCGTCGCCGATGGATTTGCGGCGCAAGGCTATCTGGCACTGGCACCGTCGACCTTTCATCGCGTAAAACCCGATGTCGACATGGGCTACGCATCTGACGATATCGCTGCCGGCGTTGCATTGAAGTCGCAAATCGAAATGCTGCCAGTGCCGGGCGTGTTGCAGGATGTCCAGGCCACCATTGACTACGCCGCCAAGCGGACTGGTCGAGTTGGTGTGGTGGGTTACTGCTGGGGTGGTTTGTTGGCCTGGCGCGCGGCGTGTGGACTGGATGGTATCCATGCAGCGGTGCCCTATTACGGCGGCGGCATGACACAGGTGGCTGAAATCTCCCGCACGCCCAAGGTGCCGGTGTTGGCGCATTTTGCGCAAAACGATCACTCCATCCCGTTGGAGGGGGTTGAGCGGTTCAAAGCGGCGCATCCGGAAGTCGAACTGCAGCTGTACGATGCCAGTCATGGCTTTAACTGCGACCACCGAGCTGCCTACCATGCGCCGTCGGCAGCGCTCGCCCGTGAACGGACCCTGGCGTTCTTTCAGCGGCTGCTGGTTGTGCCATAAACATTGTGTCAGCGGCCACTGCTGCGGGTCAGGTATCGTTTGCGCCAGAAGAACATGCCCAGTCCCAGTGCGACCGCCATCATCAAGCCGATGGCCCACCATAGGCCACGCTGTTGGTGAATGAGTGGCATGGATTCGAAATTCATGCCGAAAAACCCGGTAACCAGGTTAAGTGGCAGAAAGATGGCTGTCAGCACAGTCAGGGTGCGCATGATCTCGTTGGTTCGGTGGCTCTGCGCACTGAAGTGAATCTGCACAGCCGTCTCGGCGTTCTGCTCCAGCTGGCGGACATGGTGGGCGACGCGCTCGATGTGTTCGAGCACGTCGCGACTGCGCACCTGCAGCATGTCGCGTTCGTGACCGCTCAGGTGAGTATCGTTGTCGGGCCAGCCCTTGAGTGACTCGATCCAGTCCTGTACGGCACCGCGTTGGTCCTCGCAGACCTCATCAAGTTGGTGCAATGTTTGCCGTGCGTCAAGCAGCGTGCGCCAATTGGCAAATCGGGCCTTTGGGTCCATCAGCTCGGACTGCCAGTGGTCAAGCTGATGACTCAACTCGCGGCGCAGGGCCAGAAAACCATCGACAGCGTGGTTGACGATGCGCAGCATCAGGTCGGCCGGATGCCCCGGTACACCGCGTGCGCCAGCTGATCGGCTGTCGGGGATCACCGTCGAAGCGATGGTGTTGCCGCCAGCGACCAGTAGCCGATGGGCGTAGCTGTCGCGCAAAGCGCACTCCTGTGGGTGCACCGTCAGCAGAACCCGATCCAGCACGACAAAGCCGACCGGACTGGTATCGATGCGCCGCATGATCGGTGGGCCGCCTGTTTTTCTCGGCGGCGAGGGTCTTGCTTCGTTCGCGTCGTCCGGATGGGTTGAGCCAACCGCCAGGCGTCGAAACACCAGCAAATCGTATTGCGAGGTGTAGTCAAAGCGCGAAGGCAATTGGGCATTGAGCAGATCGGCTAGGTGCAGGTCGACAAGTTGCAGCGAGCACCAGCGCTGCAGTGCGGCCTGAATGGGCAGGTGCGATTGCTCGAGTTCCGCGCGGCTGCAGCTGAGCCACAGGTAGCCGGGAGTTGGCAAGCTCAGCTGGGACAGGTCCGTGGACTGAGCCCCGCTCAGTTCAGCAACCTGATTGCCTTGAATGGAAAAGACTCGCATGGCTGTGACCAGTCGATTGAATGATAAAAATGTGACTCTAGCGCAATGAATGAAAGGATTTGATGCTCATGTTTTCTTTATCAATCTGGCTGCTTCGCGAGCAAAATACGTCAGAACGCCATCGGCACCGGCGCGTTTGAAGGCGAGCAAGCTCTCCATCATGACCGCGTCGTGGTCGAGCCAGCCGTTTTGGGCGGCGGCTTTGAGCATGGCGTATTCCCCCGACACCTGGTAAGCAAAGGTCGGAATCCGGAACGCGTCCTTGACGCGACGGACGATGTCCAGGTAAGGCATCCCGGGTTTGACCATGACCATGTCGGCGCCTTCGGCGATGTCCAGTGCCACTTCGCGCAAGGCTTCGTCGCTGTTGCCTGGGTCCATCTGGTAAACCTTCTTGTTACTTTTTCCAAGGTTGCCTGCAGAGCCGACGGCATCTCGAAATGGACCATAAAACGCCGACGCGTACTTGGCGCTATAGGCCATGATGCGGGTGTGCACAAAATGTTGTGCTTCAAGTGCCTGGCGGATCGCGCCAATCCGACCATCCATCATGTCGCTGGGCGCAACGATGTCGGCGCCCGCGCCAGCTTGGGTGAGCGCCTGTTTGACCAGTATTTCGATGGTGGCATCGTTCATGATGTAACCCGCCTCACTGGGGCGTGGGTCTGGCAGACCATCCTGACCGTGGCTGGTAAATGGGTCCAAAGCTACATCACACATGATCCCGAGTTCAGGAAACTCCTGTTTGAGTGCTTGCACCACCCGCGGCACCAGACCTTCAGGGTTCAGAGCCTCGCGACCGTCCGGCGTTTTGAGTGACGGGTCAATCACGGGGAAAAGGGCCATCACCGGTATGCCGAGACTGACGCAGTCTTCGGCCACCGGCAGCAACAGGTCAAGGCTCAGCCGTTCGACCCCAGGCATGGATGCAACAGGCTGGCGCTGTTGTGTGCCGTCCACCACAAACACGGGATAAATCAGGTCACTCGGTGTGACAAGGTTTTCGCGCACCAGATTGCGGGTAAAGCCATCGCGCCGCAGGCGGCGCGGTCGGCCAAGCGGGAAGGGTGCATAAGGTGTCATGGATGGGCCACTTTCAGTTGGGTTGGTTGATCGAATTTTGAAAATATTTGCCTGGCTGGCTTGAAACTTACACGAATCTTTGGTAAATTACGACCCGGACAGTTTACTGTCCCCCGCTTTTCCTCCCTGAGCGGGGCCTTGATGTGTGACAGCAAATAGGCTTACCACCCCAGCCCTCGTGC
>NZ_JAGPBB010000149.1 GCF_018063565.1 Rhodoferax sp. | reverse complement strand
AGCAACACCCCGGCGGCAAAAATGTCGACGCGCTGGTCAATCTTTTCTCCCATGTACTGCTCAGGAGCCATGAAGCCGGGCGTGCCAATCACCATGGCCACCTGCGTCAAAGCGGCGGATTCGATGCGCGCAATGCCAAAGTCGGTCACCTTGAGTTGTCCGGACTCGGAGATGATCAGGTTGGCGGGCTTGATGTCGCGGTGCCACACGCCATGACGATGCGCCGCCTCCAGCGCATCCAGCAAGGCCAACATCAACGTCAACACCTCCGCCTGTGGCAGGGCGCGATTGTTTTCCAGGATTTTGGACAAATCCCGGCCTTCGACATACTCCATGACGATGTAGGCATGGTCCGCATCCTGCCCCAGCTCATAGATGGCCACGATATTGGGATGGCTCAAACGCCCGACCGCACGTGCCTCGTTGCGAAATCGGTCCAGCAACGATTTTTGAGCCTCGCGGTCGTGCGACAGGGTATGGCGGATGGTCTTGATGGCCACCAGGCGGCCGATGCCTGGATCAAACGCCTTGTAAACCACCCCCATCGCGCCTTCGCCCAGCAGCGTCTTGATGGTGTACTTACCGATGTATTCGGGATGGGCCATGGTGCCAGGTCCGTCACTCGTCGAGCAGTTTCATGGCGTGAACCAGGCTCTTGCGCATGCGCGCAAACGACTCCGACAACACACCAATTTCATCCTTGCTGGCGCTGGCAAACTCGGGCGCATCCAGCTCACCAAGGCTGACACGGTCGGCCAGCGCCGAGAGTTGCGTCACCGGATGAATCACCAAGCGCCACAACATCAAATTCAGGACGGCACCAATCAACACAAAAACTGCGGCCAGCGAGCCCATCACCACACCAAATGCCTCATCCGCGCGCTTGAGCGGCACCGTCATCGGCACTGACACAATCTGGGCACCCAGGGTGTCGTTGAGATTCCACCCAAAACCATTGGCCGGGCCATACTTGGCCAGCATGGTGGCGGGTGCGGCGTCGACCGTGCTGTGACATTGCAGGCAGCCCGGGTCGGTGATGCGGATGGGGCGCGCGATGAACATCAGGCGTCCTGCCGCGGTATCGCGCTCACCCACATACTCTGTCAAGCCGGTTTCTTTGGCAAAACGTGCAATCACGTCCTCCTCCCAATCCTGCGCCCGGTCACGCGGGTTGGTCGGATTGAGCATGGCGGGCTTGTAGGCGTAATCGCCATGCTTCTCGCGCAGGGCATTGACCACTTCGGTCGAAGAGTAGGCCGGAATGGTCTGTGGCAAAAAACGCTCGGTCAACTGGGCTGCCAGCAGCGGCTTGATCTGGGTCGCAGTGTAGGTACTGACGGCCTGGGCACTTTCCATGATGAGTCGGGCATTGCCCAGGATCTCTTCGTGGGCACTTTTTTGCAGCATGTTGCGGGCAATCAGCCCGCAGGCCAGAAGGCCCGCGACAAACACCAGCAAAAAAGCCAGATTGAATTTGAACAACAGTTTCATGACATCTCCGATGTGAGGAAGCTTCAACACTTGGCCGGGGCATTTATTGCCTATCATGCACGATCTTTTAAGAGAATTATCAACGTGATCCTGCGCCACATCTTTTCACCCCCCAGCAATTCCCGCTTGAGCCACTTGTGCGGACCGATGGATGCCCACCTGCGCACCATTGAGACGGCGCTGCAGGTGCGTATTGCGCACCGCCATGAGCAGTTCAAAGTCGACGGACTGAAAGCCGATGCCAAGCGTGCCATGGAAGTACTGCAAGCCTTGTATGAAATGGCGGCGCGCCAGATCGAGCCACGCACCGTGCAATTGATGCTCTCGGGCGATGGCCAAGTGGACGGCACCGATGGCCCGTCGCTGAAAACCCGCCGTGCTGACCTTAAACCCCGCTCGCTCAACCAGGCGCATTACCTGGACTGCATCGTGCGTCATGACATCACCTTTGGCATCGGGCCGGCCGGCACCGGCAAAACCTATCTGGCCGTGGCCATGGCGGTCGACGCCCTGCAGCGCAGCAGTGTGCAGCGCATTGTGCTCACCCGCCCGGCCGTCGAAGCCGGTGAACGCCTGGGCTACCTGCCGGGCGATCTGGCACAAAAGATCGACCCGTATCTGCGTCCGCTGTACGACGCGCTTTACGACCTGATGGGCTTTGAGGCGGTGCAAAAAGCCTTTGAGCGCCAGACCATCGAAATTGCGCCACTGGCTTTCATGCGCGGGCGCACGCTCAACACCGCGTTTGTGATTCTGGACGAAGCGCAAAACACCACGCCTGAGCAGATGAAGATGTTTTTGACGCGCATCGGTTTCGGCTCCAAAGCGGTGGTGACGGGTGACGTGAGCCAGATTGACCTGCCCAGCGACCAGCTCAGCGGCCTGATTGACGCCGAGCGGGTGCTCAAGAACATTGACGGCATTGCCACCTGTCGCCTCACCAGTGCCGACGTGGTGCGCCACCCGCTGGTGGCGCGCATTGTCGACGCCTACGATGCGCCCGGGCGATTCAACCCGCACCCGCGTATCGATGCCACGCTGCCTGACACCGTGGCAAACCGCCCGACCAGACCACCAAAGAGCCTGTAATTTGCAACCAGCAAGATAGCTAACAGTGCTTTATTTATATGGGCTAGAGGCTATTTTTGTATATCAATCTCATTGTCATGAATCATCTCAGCTTGTCGCTTCAATTTGCCAGGTTTCCCGATGTAGGAATGCACCGTGCCGCCCTGCCGCGCCACCGGGTGGCCAAGTGGATGCGCCATGCGCTGCAAGACGATGCCGAGATCACCGTGCGCATCGTGGACACCGACGAAGCCCAGGCACTTAACCGCGACTACCGCCAAAAAGATTACGCCACCAATGTGCTGACCTTCGACTACACCCTCGAGCCACAGGTCACAGCCGATCTGGTGCTCTGTGCGCCGGTGGTGGCCCGCGAGGCCAAAGAGCAGAACAAGACATTGCAAGCGCATTACGCCCACCTGCTGATTCACGGCACGCTGCACGCGCAGGGCTGGGACCATGACGAGGACGAGGACGCCCAGGTGATGGAACTGCGCGAAAGCGAAATCATGGCCCGCCTGGGTTTTGACGACCCCTATGCCGAGGCCGGATGAACATGACGTATCAAACTCTGCCGCCTGAGGCGCTGCGTCTGACGCTTGACCCGGACACGTTCAGCTTTTCAGACACCAGCGAGCTGCTGCATTTGCCGCTGTCGTGGATCGGGCAGGAGCGTGCCGAAGCCGCTGCACGTTTTGGCCTGGCCATGCAACAACCGGGCTACAACCTGTTTGTGCTGGGTGAAGTGGGCAGTGGCCGCACCACGCTGCTGACCCAACTGATGCACGAGCAGGCGGCAAACCGAAGTGTGCCGCCCGACCTGTGTTACCTGCACAACTTTGACGCCCCCGAGCGACCCCATGCGCTGCGCCTGCCCGCCGGCGAGGGGCGCCTGCTGCGGCAATTGATGGGCCAGTTTGCCAAGCGGATGCAAAGCGACATTCCACTGCGGCTGAAAGCCCCCGAGTTCAAGTCACAAGCCGACCAGATTGAGGCCAGGGCCAAATCAGACGAGGCGCAGGCCTACGCCGCGCTCAGCGCGTTTGCGCAGGCACGCCAATTTGTGCTGCTACGGGAACAGGGCAACCTGGTGTTCACACTCAAAGATGCGCAGGGCGAGCCCGTCACCGCCGGCAAGGCCATGACCTACACACCCGAGCAACGCCTGAAGATTGACACTGACGAGCGCGACTTGCAGGCAAGAATCGAGCGTTACCTGACCGACACCGCTGACATCCGTCGTGTCAGTAATGAGGCACTTGCAGACCTGCGTGCCCTCGCCGTGCGACCTTTGCTGGACCATGCGTTGCAGGACATCCGGACAGCGCTGCGCAAACGCATCAAGGACACCCTCAAACTCGGCAGCTACCTGGACCGTATTGCCCAGGAAGTACAGGACAACTTGTCGCTGTTTGAGCCCGGTGACGATGAGGAGACACGGCTCGATGGTCTGATCGATGTTGTGTCGCGATTTCGCGTCAACCTGGTGGTGGACAACCACGACCTGCGCGGCGCACCGGTCATTGTGGAGGACAACCCGCAGCTTCATAACCTGTTTGGCGGTATCGAGTACGCGTCGAGCGAGCGAATGCTCGAAACCGACTTTTCGCACATTCGCGCCGGCAGTTTGCTCAAAGCCCACGGCGGCTTTCTGATGCTGCATCTGCGCGACTTGCTGGCCGACGAACCGGTGTGGGAAAAACTGCGCCGATTCCTGCGCAGCGGCCGCTTGCAGATTGAAGAGCCCGGCATGCCGTTCGCAGCCATGGCGGCTGTCACGCTGGCACCCGAGCCGGTGGCAGTGGACGTCAAGATCGTTTTGATCGCCAGTGTGGATGAGTACTATTCGGTGCAGGAAGGCGACAACGGCTTTGCCCGACGCTTCTTGTGCAAAGTGGATTTTTCAGACAGCTTTCGCAGCACCCGCCAGACCAGTTTGGCGACCGCGATCTTTGTGGCGCATACCTGTCAACGGCTCGGCCTTGCGCATTTTTCAGCTGCAGCAGTGGCTGCGCTGATCGAGCAAGGGCATCGGCTGGCCGAGGACCAGACCCGCCAGAGCGCACAGTTTGCCCGGCTTGAAACGCTGGCAATCGAAGCCAGCGCGTTGGCGCTGCTGCGTGGCACCGGCGCGCGGGTACAGGCGGCCGATGTGCTGGGCGCCGCTGGCGCACAGTTGCAACGCCATAATGCACCTGAGGAGCGCCTGCAGCAAACCATCACAGATGGTGAACGTCTGCTCGATGTATGCGGCCACAAGGTTGCACAAATCAATGGACTGACCGTGATCGATCTGGGCGACCACCAGTTTGGCTTCCCGGTGCGCGTGACGGCCCACACCTACGCGGGCGAAGAGGGGCTGATCAACATAGAACGAGAAGTTGAACTCTCCGGCCCGATCCACGACAAAGGCGTGCTGATCCTGCACAGCTACCTCTCCAGTCTGTTCGCGCATGTGGCACCGCTGGCGATGAACGCGTCGGTCGTGTTTGAGCAGGAGTACAACGGCGTCGAGGGCGACTCGGCCTCGTGTGCCGAGTTTTATGCGCTGCTTTCCAGCCTGTCAGGACTGCCGCTGCGCCAGGGCATTGCAGTGACCGGCGCACTCAATCAGCACGGCGAGATCCTGCCGGTCGGTGGCATCAACGAAAAGATCGAAGGCTACTTCAAGAGCTGTGAATTGCTCGGCCTGGACGGAACCCAAGGGGTGCTGATCCCGAGTCGCAACCGCCGGCACCTGATGCTTGATGCGCGGGTGGTGGAGGCTGTGGCGCAAGGGCGTTTTCACATCTACACCGCCGAACTGGCCAGTCAAGGCATGGAATTGCTGACGGGTGTGCGATTTGGCACTCTGGATCTGGGCGGGTATGGCGCTGAGACAGTGCTGGGAAAAGCACAAAGGACGTTGCAAAAATACCGCCAGGCCTGCGACGGCCCGGAGCC
>NZ_JAGPBB010000148.1 GCF_018063565.1 Rhodoferax sp. | reverse complement strand
AGAGAGGGGCCACGGGCGCGGATGAGTACTTTCTTGGGAGAACTGCCCTGGATGATGAAGCCGGCGATCATGACGTTGTCGACCGTTTCGACCTTGCCTCGGGTGGCGATGTTGAGGAGGCGGGTGGGGTTGGCCGAAGCTGCATTGATGACCACACTGGCACTGGCCGAGGCGCTGGCGAAGGTCGCATTGCCCGTCTGTGTGGCCCTGAGCGCACAGGTTCCTACTCTTACTGTGTCATAAAGCTGCATAAAATTGGGTCATCAAATCCTGAGTGGAGAGATGATGGACATAGCCAAAGAGTTCTCTCGTTACGTGGCGCATTTGCCTCAAGGGCTTGGCCACGCTGACCGGCATGCGGGACTGAGCGGGTATTGCACCGGATTGATGCTGCCCTTGTCACGCAAAAGCGTGGAACTCATGGCCGCGCGCGTTGATCCACTGCACGCCAGCGCTCGCCACCAAGCGTTGCATCACTTCGTGGCCAAGTCCGAGTGGTCGGACGCCCAAGTCATGGCTCGAGTGTGCGACTGGGTTGTACCAGCGCTTGGGCTCGATAGCGGCTGCTACTGGATCATCGACGACACGGGTTTTCCGAAGAAGGGCCGCCACTCGGTGGGCGTAGCCCGCCAGTATTGCGGTCAGCCGGGCAAACAAGACAATTGCCAGGTAGCGGTCAGTCTGTCGCCGGCAAGCGCTCAGGGCAACATCCCAATCGCGTACCAACTCTAGCTTCCCAAAGACTGGGCTGCTGACCCGGTGCGGCGTAAGGTGGCTGGTGTCCCTCAAGAAAAGGCTTTTGTCAGCAAACCCGATATGGCTTTGGTGCAGATGAGCCAAGCAGTTGCTGATGGTCTCGCATGGGCGTGATGCTGGCTGATGCCGGTTATGGGGATGAGACAGCCTTTCGCGATGGCATCACTGAATTGGGCATGCTCTACGCAGTAGGCATTCGTCCAGCTACCACGGTTTGGGCACCGGGGACTGAGCCGCTCCCGCCCAAAGCCTGGTCGGGTCGAGGCGTAAAGCCGACACGGCTACGCCGGGAGCCCGGCAATGAACCCGTTGCCGTCAAAACATTGGCAATGACTCTGGATGCGCAAGCATGGTGCACTGTGGCATGGCGCGAGGGCGGCAACACAGAATTGTGCTCGCGTTTCACCGCGGTGCGGGTGCGACCGGCTCATCGGGACAACTGAGGCACCCGGATGCGCGCGCACGAATGGTTGCTGATTGAATGGCCCGAAGACGAAAACGAGCCAACAAAATACTTCCTGAGTACCGCACCCGACGAAGCGACGTTGGAGCAGTTGGTGTTCCTTGCAAAGATGCGTTGGCGTATTGAACGCGACTACCAGGATTTGAAGCAGGAGTTTGGATTGGGGCACTATGAAGGGCGGGGGTGGCGTGGCTTTCACCATCACGCCACTCTGAGCATCGCGGCCTACGGGTTCCTGATGGCCCACCGACTCAAAGCTGGAAGTGATACCGCCGGCAAAAAAAAGCTTCGTCCAACGCCAAGTGCCTAACGTTCCCGAAAGTTACATCCCTCGGGGAAGCCCTGCGCGTACAGCGTCACGTAGCGGACTCAATAACAATCTTACGCCTGCACCTGAGCGTCGCTCTCGCCAGCGCTCTGGGTCACTTCCCTCATTGCAATTGGGTAAGTCGAAGACTAACTTTATGACACAGTAAGACTAGCAAGCGCTCCACTCAATACGGATCATGTCGTCCGCTTCTATGATGCTGGTAGTCAATTGATTGCTTTACGTCGATTGAGCGACAGCTTCACGCTTCATCGAGCGCCCGGCGAAACCTCAAAGGTTCGACCTGTCAGGGCCGATTTACCCAAAAGCCCAAGCCCTTGCTCAAGATCTTGCCGTCTGAGACAAAATCATAATAACCGTGCTTGCTTACAAAGTCTCTGAGCACGCTTCCCCCCTGTCCATCCAAGCTGGGTGCGTAAAAGTACCAGGTTGCTTTTGCGTTGTCCCAGGCCCACATGGATGTCATGTTGTTGGGCACTTGGGCCGTGGTAGGTGGGGTGGTGCTCAGGCTCGCGTTGAAGTCCCTGGCTGAAATCGGCGTCGCGGTGGTCACTAAGTTCCAACCGCCGCCCAGGCTGCTTTCGCGCAGGTTAATGGCAGATCCGGTGACGCTGCCAAAGTCCGCCTGGACCTTGGCATTGACCCAAAAGCCGTCACCAGCTTCAATATCGTTCAGAACCGCAAAACCCTGGCTAGTCGCATAGCTCTGCAATTCCGTGACACTCAGGTTGGGTGCGTAGAACTGCCAGTTGACTGCCACATTGTTCCACTTCCAGACCGAGTTCACCTTTGCCGCATCACCAAACCAGGCCGCTACCGCAATGCGTTGGTTCACCGGGTTGCCTAGTAGATTCCAGCCCGGCGCGGCACTCAAAGCCACGCTTACGGTGCCACCGACCACGCATGACGTGGAAGTCGATCCTCCAGGGACGGTCGCCACAGCGCGGATGTTGCCCTGGTTGAGCATGTCTTGCGCGCTGCTGCCATAGCCCACGCAAAATTCGGCACCCTTGAGGGTGCTGGTGTCGGTATTGTCAAGAATGGTCTGGGCGGCAAGCTGATCGCCCAGCACACCACTGGCGTAGGGCAGCAACTGGCCGTTGGTGACGGTTTGCCAGCCACCGGTTGTAAGCTGAATCAGGGAAAAGGCGTCGGTCGCTGCGGCTGCAGCCGCACTAAGCCGCGGACTATTGGCAGCGATTGCCCTTTCTTCGTTTTTCACCAAAGAAGAACCCTTGGGTACGCTGGCAGTAATATAGATAGCGCCAGTCTTGCCGGTGTCGGCCGGGTTAAATTTAGTGACGGTGGCAACGCTGCCCCTGTTGTCCGTGATGCCGCCGATAGAGGTTACGTAGAAGGGCACCGACAGCAATGCTTCCACTTTGACGTTAGTGATGGAGCCCAGATTCAGGAAACCGTTGGCATTGGCATTGACAACCAGACCGAGGCTGGAACGCGCAGCGAAAGTGCCATCGCCAAGTTGCCCGATATAGTTTTCTCCTCCCATCAGGACCTGGCCATCGCTGCGAACGAAGGCACTGACCTTAGCGCCTGCAGCAATCTGCGAAATATCACCCAATCCAACCAGGGGGGCGGGAATCGAACCGGCGTCGGCACCCAACGTACCCAGTTCGCCGTAAGCCGCGTAGTCCCAGCTCCAGCCCCAGACTGAGCCATCGCGCTTTTTCACGAGCACATGGCTATCACCAGCTGCAATGTCCGTGACCTCCGTCAATCCGGGAACAACGATGGGACCGACTCGTTTGACCAGGGTTCCATCTCCGAGCTGGCCCCGCTCGTTGCTGCCCCAGGCCATCACAGTGCCGTCGGCTTTGACAGCGTAATTGCTGCTGCTTGAGGCAGCAATCAGCCTGACCCCCGGCAGGCCAGGTACCAGGCCAGGACGTGGCTGATTCACCGTCGTCCCGTCTCCCAGCTCACCCGACTCGTTCATCCCCCAGGACCAGACCGTTCCATCGCGCTGAAGCGCAAGGCCATGTTCGTCCCCCGCCGCTATGGCAATGACATTGTCGAGCAGCCGGTTGGGCAGGGCCTGGTTTTCGAATTGATTGGTCACCATACTGCCCCACTGCCAGAGGGTGCCGTCGCGCTTCAAGGCCAGCGTGTACAAGTTACCGGATGCAAGCGACTGCACCTCATCGATTGAGTCCAGACGCAGGGGCGTTGAGCTGCTCAGGTAGGAGCCGTTACCAAACTGGCTAGAGCCATTGTCGCCCCAGACCCAGACATTGCCTGCCCGGTCGACGGCGTGCGTATGAAAGCCACCCGCGTCGAGCCCAACTATGTCGCTCAAGCCGGCAACAACGGTGGGCACCGAACGGCCCAAGATCCTGCCGTGGCCCAGCTGACCAGAGATGTCCATCCCCCAGCTCCAGACTTTCCCGCTCGCGTCCAACGCCAGACCATGCCAGTCACCGGTAGCCACCTGATCGATCTTAGGTAGGCTGGGAACAAGGCCGGGTTCGTCACGATAATTGGTTGTGCCATCACCCAGGCTGCCAAAACCACCACCGCCACCTGCAAGCACAGTTCCATCGGGTTTGAGAAGCAGGAACTGCCCGTAAGCATAGGACACGGATTTGATCGGTCCGGCAGGCTCCTTTTTGACAGGTGGAGTGCCGGTTTGCCAGTTCCACCAAGTCTTTTGGTCGGCATGCAGCGCTATCAACCAAAAACTGTTCAAACTCGCGGCGAGGGCGACAACATTGCTCAGGCCGACCGTCTGCATAGGCAACACGCGGGGCGTGCCGTGGGGCTTGGCGTAACCATCCCGCACACCCCATTCCCAAACGGTTCCGTCCGCCTTCAAAGCCGCGCTGAAAAAATTCCCGGCGCTGACGGAGGTCACGCCAGACAGACCTTGAACCTTCACTGGCGTCGGTCGTACGGTGGTACTGCCATCGCCCAGCTCACCATCGGCGTTGGAACCCCAGGACCACACCGAGCCGTCCTGCTTCAAGGCCAAGGCATGGCTGTTGCCACACGCGATGGCCGCCACCTGGCTTAGACCACTCACTTGCACAGGAGTCGACGCCGACTCAAAGCCGCCATTGCCCAATGCCCCATCATGGCCCGATCCCCATGTCCACACCGTTGCGTCGGACTTTAGTGCCAGTGAGAAAGCACTGCCACCACAGACGCTGATAACGTTGGAAATCTCAGGCACCTGCGTGGCGTTGGTGCGATTGTTGCTCTCTCCGCCACCAAGTTGCCCCCCACTATTTTCTCCCCAAGCCCAAACCGTCCCATCCTGACGCACCGCCAGCGAATGGTTAACGCCGGCGGCGATACTTTTCACCGAGTCGAGGTTCGCCACCAGTCCCGGTACGGTTGAAAAGGGCAAGCGTCCGGTACCAAGCTGCCCGGAGCCGTCGTCTCCCCATGTCAGGACTCTGCCATCGCTTTGCAACGCAACGGTGTGGTTGCGTCCAAGCGACACCATCGGCGTGGCGGCCTGCGAGGCAAAGCATACAAGCGCCACGAAGCCGACAAGCAACCAGCGCGGCATCCAACCATTTGTCCTATTGAGCATACAGATTCCCCAGAGATGACTTCGAGGCTTCACTAGGAGTCTGGGCGGCAGACCAATTTTCTGCTCCGACAATATTCATCAACGCCTACCCAAAGTGGCTAAACGGTGATGAACAAGTTCGCCAGCACGCATACTGTTGGTGACGCTTTGGTCATTTGGCGTGGACTGGGAGCGCCAGATGGGCCTTTGCCAGAGCCTTTTGCTCTCAACTTGCCTGCATTGCCCCCATTCTTCGCAGATTGAGCGCCAAACACACGAGCTTGAACTCGGCCTGTGCTTTCTTCAATCCACGCATGCTGAACTGACGAAACCCCAGAACATTCTTGATCCAGCCATTAGGTGGCTCGGCAATCCACTTGCGTTTTTTGTAATCCGTCTTGCCTTGCTCGGTTTCGAACTTGGCCGCCATTGCCACCGTGTGCGGGTAACGCT
>NZ_JAGPBB010000071.1 GCF_018063565.1 Rhodoferax sp. | reverse complement strand
CCGCGCCAGAGCGTGAAGCGTTTCGCCAACTGATCAAGATCAGTGGCGTGGGGCCACGCACCGCCCTGGCGGTGCTGTCGGGTATGAGTGTGGCGGAGTTGTCGCAAGCCATCACGTTACAGGAGGGGGGGCGGCTGATCAAAGTACCAGGCATTGGCAAGAAAACCGCCGAGCGCTTGTTATTGGAACTCAAAGGCAAACTCGGGCCTGACATCGGTGTGATCGCCACGGTGGCCAGCGACGCGCAGGTCGATATCCTGCAAGCCCTGTTGGCGCTGGGTTACAACGACCGCGAGGCCGCAGCGGCACTGAAAGCATTGCCCAAAGAGGTGGGTGTGAGCGAGGGCATCAAGCTGGCCCTGAAGGCACTGGCCAGGTAGGGCAGCCAGGCGGATCTGCCCGCGCCAGAACGTCGTGGCGGCGCGTTTTGGTGGATCTTTGTCGTCAAGGCGCATCAAGCCTGGCATGGCACGCGGCGGTGGTCAGGCCGGGCGTCGATAATGCGCGGGTTTTTTGCAACGCACCCTCCCTTCATCTACCAAGAAAGCATGTCCATGAGCCGGTTTATGTCTCCCATTTTGCGTTCCTGTTTGTCGTTGGCTATGGCCTTGCCCATGTTGCCGGGCGCTGTCCACGCTGCCGATAAGGTCAAGGTTGGACTGCTCAGCACCCTGTCTGGCCCGGGTGCGGCGCTGGGCGTTGATATTCGTGACGGGTTCAACCTGGCCGTCAAACACGCAGGCGGCAAGTTCGGTGGCCTGATGGCCGAAGTGATCGTGGCCGACGATCAGGCCAGCCCCGATGGTGCCAAGCAGACGGCAGATCGGCTGATCAAGCGTGACAAGGTCGATTTCATGACGGGTGTGGTGTTCTCCAACGTCATGCTGGCCGTGGGCAAGCCGATTTTTGATTCCAAGACCTACTACATCAGCGCCAACGCCGGCCCGTCGCAGTATGCAGGCGCCCAGTGCAACCCGTTTTTCTTCAGCGCCTCGTACCAGAACGACAACATGCACGAAGCCGTGGGCAAGACGGTGCAAGACAAGGGATTCAAGAAGGTCGCGCTGCTGGCGCCCAACTACCCGGCCGGCAAGGACGCGCTGACGGGTTTCAAGCGCTTTTACAAAGGCACCATCGTCTCTGAAGAGTACACGCCGCTGTCGCAGCTGGACTACGGTGCCGAGTTGTCCAAAATGCGTGCCTCGGGTGCTGACGCCGTGTACATCTTTCTGCCCGGTGGTCTGGGCGTGAACTTCATCAAGCAATTTGTGGGTGCCGGCCTGTCCAAGGACATGACCTTGTTTGGACCGGGCTTCTCGGCGGACGAGGACGTGATTCGCGCCGTCGGCGAGCCGATGCTGGGCATGTTTAATACCAGCCAATGGGCGCATGACATCGACAACCCGGCCAACAAACGCTTTGTCGCTGATTTTCAGAAAGACTATAGGCGCCTGCCCACCTTGTACGCCGCGCAGGGCTATGACGCCGCGCGGCTGATCGACGCTGCTGTGCGCGACGCCAAGGGCAAGCTCGACGACAAGGACGCGGTGCGCAAGGCGCTCAAGGCGGCCAAGTTCGACTCGGTGCGTGGCGCGTTCAAGTTCAACACCAATCAGTTTCCGATTCAGGACTATTTCCTGCGCGTCATCACCAAAGACACGCAGGGCCGCATCACCAACCGCACGCTGGGCACGGTGTTCAAGAACCACGCCGATGCTTACGCAGGTGAATGCAAGATGCCATGACGGCGATCCTGCTGCTTGAGCAGTCACTCAACGGGCTGCAGTTTGGCCTGATGCTGTTTCTGCTGGCTGCAGGGCTGACGCTGGTGTTTGGCATCATGGACATGATCAACCTGGCGCACGGGTCGATCTACATGGTGGGGGCCTATCTGGTGGCCAGCATTGCCAGCGCCAGCGCTTCGTTCTGGCTTGGGCTGGTGCTGGGCGTCGCGGCCACCGCGGGTCTGGCGGCGCTGTTGGAGCTCACCGTCTTGCGTCGCCTGTACCAGCGCGACCATCTGTCGCAGGTTCTGGGTACCTTCGCCATCCTGTTGATGAGCAACGAGTTGGTCAGGATGATCTGGGGTGCCCAGCCGATTGCGCTGAACCCGCCGCCCGCGCTGGCGGGACCGGTGGAACTGTTGCCGGGGTTTTCCTACCCGGCCTACCGTTTATTCATCATTGGTGTGGGTTTGGCGGTGGCGCTGCTGCTGTACCTGCTGGTCACACGCACCCGTTACGGCATGCAGGTGCGCGCCGGAGCGTCCAATCGCGAGATGGCGCTGGCCATGGGGGTGGATGTGCGCCGCCTGTTCACCGCCGTGTTTGCTCTGGGTGCCGCCTTGTGTGCGGTGGCCGGTGGACTGCTGGGGCCGCTGCTGGCCGTGCAGGTGGGCATGGGGGAGAGCATTCTGATCCTGGCCTTCGTGGTGATTGTGATCGGTGGCATTGGCTCGATTCGGGGGGCGTTGCTGGGCGCCTTGTTGGTTGGCGTGGTGGATACGGCTGGGCGTGCCTTGATTCCACCCTTGTTTGCCGCCGTGCTGGGCGCAGACGCTGCGGCCAGTGCAGCACCGGCGCTGGCGTCGATCCTGATCTATGTGCTGATGGCCGCGGTGCTATTTTTCAGGCCGCAAGGCCTGTTTCCTGCCCATGGCTGATCACAACGATCTGAGCCGACCCGAGACGCCGCCGGTGGCGGGTCTGCTTGACCATCCGCTCCTGTTTCGGTCCAGCGCCACCCTGTTACTGGCATTGCTGTTGCTGCCCTGGGCGGCGCTGTGGGCCGGGCAGGAATTCTATGTGGGCGTTGCCAGTCGCATTCTGATCTTTGCACTGGCGGCCAGCAGCCTGAACCTGATTCTGGGTTTTGGCGGCATGGTCAGTTTTGGTCATGCGGCCTTTGTTGGCGTGGGGGCTTACACAGTGGGCATCCTGATGCAGCATGGGGTGATGTCGGCCTGGCTGGGATGGCCGTTGGCGGCACTGGCGGCGGGTGTCTTTGCGCTGGTGATTGGCGCCATCAGCCTGCGTACCCGCGGCGTCTATTTCATCATGATCACCTTGGCGTTTGCCCAGATGCTGTATTACCTGATGGTGTCGCTGAAGACTTATGGTGGCGATGATGGCTTGTCCTTGCCTGGCCGCTCCGTCGTTGGCCTGGGCCTGGAGTTGGGCCAGGACCTTGCCTTTTATTACACCGTGCTGCTGGTGGCTGTGCTGGTATTTTTCGGCTTGTATCGACTGTTGAATTCGCCTTTTGGCCATGCCCTGCAGGCCCTTCGCGAAAACGAGACACGGATGGCCGCCATCGGTTTTCCGGTGTATCGGCTCAAACTCATGGCGTTCACGCTGGCGGGTGCACTGGCGGGGCTGGCTGGTGCGCTGTTGGCCAACCAGGGGGGCTTTGTCAGTCCCTCCATGATGCAGTGGAGCCAGTCCGGCATGTTGATGGTGATGGTGATTTTGGGCGGCGTTGGTCATCTGTATGGTGGATTTGCCGGCGCGGTATTGTTTTTGGTGCTGGAAGAGGTACTGACGACCTGGACCATTCACTGGCAATTGGGCCTGGGAGTGGCGTTGCTGGCCGTGGTGCTGGCGGCGCCCAACGGATTGCTGAGCCTGCGTCTGAAGCGGGGGCAAGGGTGACACACGCCAGGCTGTTGCAGGTGGACGGGCTGGTCAAACGCTTTGGCGGATTGCTCGCGACCGACCATGCCCGGCTGGAAGTGCTGGCTGGTGAGGTGCACGCGCTGATTGGCCCCAACGGAGCGGGCAAAACCACTCTGATCCACCTGATCTCCGGCGCTGTGCAGCCCGACGCCGGACGGGTGCTTTTTGACGGTATCGACATCGGTCCGATGGCCATGCCTGCCCGGGTGGCCCACGGGCTGGCGCGCTCCTACCAGATCACCAGCATCTTCCAGCGTCTGTCGGTACTGGACAACGTGGCGTTGTCGGTGCAGGCACATGCCGGCAACAGCCTGAATGCCTGGCACCCGGCACGCCGTGACCGTGAGCGTTACGGGCTGGCCGCTGAAGTGGTGGAGCGTGTGGGCCTGGGCCACCGAATGCAGCGACTGGCCGCCACACTGTCGCATGGTGAACAGCGTCAGCTGGAACTTGGTCTGGCCTTGGCCACCCGACCCAAACTGTTGCTGCTGGATGAACCGATGGCCGGCATGGGGCCGGAGGAGTCGGAGCGCATGATTGATTTGTTGCAAAGCCTGCGTGGTGAAACCACGTTGCTGCTGGTGGAGCACGACATGGATGCAGTGTTCCGCCTGGCGGATCGCATTTCGGTGCTGGTTTATGGCCGGGTGATCGTCAGTGGCACCCCCGACCAGATCCGTTCACACCCTGAGGTTCAAGCGGCTTACCTGGGCGATGAAGCTGGAGCCATATCTTGAGTGCTTTGCTGGAGGTCAGTGCGCTGCAAACCGCCTACGGCACCAGCCAGGTGTTGTTTGGTGTCAGCTTTGCCCTGAATGCCGGCGAGGCGGGCACATTGTTGGGTCGCAACGGCATGGGAAAAACGACCACCGTGCGCTCGGTTCTTGGGCTCACCGCGTCACTGGCGGGCACAGTGCGTTTTCGTGGCGAGTCCGTCACCGGGTTGGCACCGGACCGTGTGGCGCGCATGGGTCTGGCACTGGTGCCCGAGGGGCGACAGATTTTTTCCAATCTGTCAGTCAAGGAGAATCTGCTGGCGTTTGCGGCCCAACGCAATGCGTCTGAAACGCCTTGGACGCTGGATGGTGTCTATGCGCTGTTTCCGCGCCTGGCCGAACGCAGCCGTCACATGGGCAACCAGCTTTCGGGTGGCGAGCAACAAATGCTGGCGATCGGCCGTGCCCTCATGACCAACCCACACCTGCTGATTCTGGATGAGGCGACCGAAGGTCTGGCCCCCATGGTGCGCGAGGAAATCTGGCGCTGCCTGGCGCAACTGCGTCAGCAGGGCCAGAGTATTCTGGTGATCGACAAATATGTGCATCGGCTCATGGTGCTTGCCAATCACCACACCGTGATCGAGCGTGGCCAGGTGGTGTGGCAGGGTGATTCGGCACAATTGGCAATCGAGCCTGCCGTATGGCAGCGATACATCGGGGTGTGACATGAAGGCGCTTTACCGCAGTTTTGAGACCCAGGCACAGATTGACGCACAGTACAACCCCGCCTTGCCGCTGCCCGACGCCAGCGCGCCGGGCCATCACTATGCCCGGCAAGCGGTCAGCGCACGAGCCACCTTGCGCGGCGAACTGGATGTGGCCTACGGTCCAAGCCTGGCCGAGACACTGGATATTTTTCCGGCCGATTCGCCCAATGCGCCAGTTTTCGTGTTTCTGCACGGCGGCTATTGGCGCGCTTTGTCGAGCAAAGACTTCAGTGGTGTGGCGCTGGGTCTACAGCCCCTGGGCATCACCACCGTCGTGGTCAACTACGCACTCTGTCCGTATGTGACGATCGATGAGATCACCCGCCAGGCGCGCGCAGCGGTGGTCTGGACGCTGCGCAATATTGCCCGTTTTGGTGGCGATCCGACGCGGGTGGCTCTCGGTGGCCATTCAGCGGGTGCACATCTGACGGCCATGTGTCTGCAAACGTCCTGGACCGACGATTACGGATTGCCGATGGATCCGCTGGCGGCGGCGCTGCTGATCAGCGGCATCTACGATATTGCGCCGCTGCGCTACAGCTACCTGCAAGCCATGATTCAGCTGGACGACGGCGTTATCCGGCGCAATTCGCCCCTGTTTTCAGTCCGGCCCTGCAAGACCCCCGTGCGGGTTCATTGGGGTGCTCTGGAAACACCGGAGTTCGCGCGCCAATCTGCCGGTTTTCATCAGGCCTGGCGGGCTGTCGGCAATACCGGAGAATTGAGTGAGCTCGCCGGGGCAGACCATTACCGGGCCATTCATGGCCTGGAAGATTCTTCCAGCGTGCTGAGTCAGTACCTGTGTCAAATATTTGACAAAAAATGCCTCTAGCGCTTAGCAGGTAAGATTAGTCTGCTATTGTTATTGGTGTTATTGAGCGCTGCGCACCGGGCGGTCATTGACGGGTTGCACCGGTCGGGCATTGTTCGGGTAGAGTTTTTGAAACAACCGAATTTGTTCACGACTGATGGGTGTGGGCTGCTTTAGCACCATCCACAAAACACCTTCCGTGCACGGAGGGGTGGTCAAAGAGCCGATGAACTGGTAATAGCGCTGGTCCTTGGGCAACAACTGGTTCATGTCAATGCTGGCGGTCGGCAGGCGAACCCGGTCGTTCACGTCCAGCGGCATATAGGTCCACACCGTGTTGATGACCGGGTTACTCACACCCGGGTCCAGCAATACCGCAATCACCGCCAGTTGCCCGTCAGCACTTTTGTGAACCAGATGCGCCACCATGGCCGAGTGCTGAAAGTTCACCTGTTCCTCGGAGGGTGAGTGAAAGTGGAACTGCACCAGCCGGTAGGTCTGGCTGCGCACGGTCAAGGTGTTGTCGCCCTGCAGATCAACCTGGATGGTGTGGCCGTTGTTGACCACGGTGCCCGAGGATGGGTGGTAATCAAACGACAAGGGTTCAGCCGGGCCGAGCAGCGTACCCGAGTCTTCAATGTTGATGGGTGACTGGCGTTTGCCAATGGCGCAGACATTGAATTCAGGCTTGAGCTTGCCCCAGGTTTGAGGCCCGGTGTCACCTTCGTAGGACCAATGCACCTCACCGTGCGGGTTGTTGTCATGGGCCTCCATGGTCGCAACGGCCGCATGACCGGTGAGAGCAGCAGCACGCGCCTTGATGTAGTCCCGACTTGCGCGGGGGTTGGTCGCCGCCGGGGCATGGGCGTCGGCAGGGCGCTGGACAACCGCAGGGGCCACCGGATGAGCGACCGGATGAGCGACCGGGTGTGCCACCGCCGGTGCGGCGGCCACTGCCGCTGGCTTGGCCGGGCTGTGGTTAACCGCCGCTGCGGCGGGCGGCGTCCTGGCCACCGGCTTGTCGGTGATCACCAGGGTCAGACTCTTTTTATCAATGAGCTTGTCTTTGAGCGCCTTTTTCAGATCCACACCCAGATCCGGCGACTCGACCGCCACCGCAGCTGCGGCGGCTTGGCTTGCCGCCTTGCCGGGCACTTTGCTGGTCGTCGTGCTGGCAGGTTTGGCGTGATCAGCCGGCGCACTGTGATCTGCGGCCCGGCTCAACCATGGCGCGGTGGCCAGGCCGACGCTCAGCAGCGCCGCGCTCGCCATTGACCCCCAGCGAACGGGTCGATTCGCAGCGACCTGTGCCATCAAAGTACGGTACGGGGTGGGGTAGTGGCAGTTATTCATGACGGTGGCCGGGTTGAAGCACAGCCCGGTATGAGGCTTTTATCAGCATCTTATCGGCATAACCGGACCGCGCCTTGAATCGGCCACTTGCGGCGGCGCTATAGTGCCAGACTTGATCAGAACCCGAGCCTGCCGTGAGCATTCAAACCGACGATTTTTCTGCCGTACCCGGCAAACGGGTGGTGTCCAACGCCCCGGCCTCGCCCAATGAGGAGGCCATCGAACGGGCGTTGCGCCCCAAGCTGCTCGATGAATACGTCGGCCAGACGAAGGCACGTGAGCAGCTCGAGATTTTTATCAGCGCCGCCAAAAAGCGTGACGAGGCGCTGGATCATGTGCTGCTGTTTGGGCCGCCCGGCTTGGGCAAAACCACCCTGTCACACATTATCGCGCACGAGCTCGGTGTCAATCTGCGCCAGACCAGTGGTCCGGTGCTGGAGAAACCCAAGGACCTGGCCGCGTTGCTGACCAACCTGGAAAAAAATGATGTACTGTTCATTGACGAGATTCACCGTCTGAGCCCGGTGGTGGAAGAGATCCTCTACCCGGCACTGGAAGACTACAAGATCGACATCATGATCGGCGAAGGCCCGGCCGCGCGCTCCATCAAGCTCGACCTGCAGCCCTTTACCCTGGTGGGCGCCACCACCCGCGCCGGGATGTTGACCAACCCCTTGCGCGACCGCTTTGGCATCGTGGCGCGGCTCGAGTTTTACAGCCCACAGGAACTGGCGCTGATCGTCAAGCGCAGCGCCGGTCTGCTGGGTGTGCCAACCGACGAAAAAGGAGGGTTTGAGATTGCCCGGCGATCACGCGGTACCCCGCGCATTGCCAATCGCCTGTTGCGCCGGGTGCGCGACTATGCTGATGTCAAGGGTTGCGGCGAGATCACGCTGGATATTGCCAACCGCGCTCTTGCCATGCTCGATGTGGACCCGCAGGGTTTTGATCTGATGGACCGCAAACTACTTGAAGCGGTGATCCACCGCTTTGACGGCGGTCCGGTGGGTCTGGACAATGTTGCGGCAAGTATTGGCGAAGAGCGCGAAACCATCGAAGACGTGATCGAGCCCTATCTTATTCAACAGGGTTACCTGCAGCGTACACCACGAGGACGCATTGCCACATTGGCAGCCTACCGGCATCTGGGTGTGACTCCGCCCGCCAATCACTCGGGTGGTGTGGATATGTTCAGCGTTTGAGGTCTGGAAAATCGCGCAAATATGGCAACTGTGATCTGTCAAACTGGCTGCGCGGTCACGTCGAAGATGAGGTGTTCAGCATTTTCTGATGGCTGTTAGACTCATTTGCAGTTGAACAGGCCGTTGTAATCGAATAGCGGTCTCCCAGCTGGACCTGGAGCCAATCGTTTTGAGACAGGAATTCAAGGACCGTCTGAAATTCTCACCGTTGAGTCGCTTCTTGACCCTGCCGAGGCGTTTGGGCGATGCGGTACCGTATCTGCTGAAGCGTCTTGCTCGCGGTGTTAGCTGGGCCATCAGTGCCCGGGAGTATGTCAACTACAGCTACGATTATGAGGACCGTGGCATTGAATCGCTGGCTGCTCTGATCGGCAGCGTGGCGCGGGTTGCTCCGCACCTGGTAAGAGCCTACGCAGACGAGTTCCGGCAAGATGCTGTGTTTCGGCAGCGACATATGGATCGAATGGCGAACCATCCCGTGCGGCATATCAGCCAGCCTCAGCTGCATTTTGGCAAGACACTTCTCTATTACTGCTTGATTCGTGCGTGTCGACCCAAGGTGGTGTTTGAAGCCGGGACAGAACGTGGTTTTGGTGCGCTGGCGATTTGCCGTGCGCTGGCAAAGAATGCGCAGGACGGTTTCCCCGGTCACCTGACCACCATCGACATTGACGCACGACGCGGGGAGTTCCTGGAGGGTGACGAAGGTGGGTTGGTGACCCGCATGAGCGGTGACAGTGTTGCGGCTCTGGAGAACTTTGATGCAGCAATCGACTGCTTTATTCACGATACGATGAATACGGTGCCACACTGCCGCGCCCAGTATGCGGCTTTGGAGCCGCACTTGGCACATCGGGCAGTCATTTTCAGCGTGTATTTTGAGCCCGAGTTCCGAGCCTTTTGCGAGAGAAACGGTTTCCCCCATTGTGAGTACATCGAACTGCCAAAAGACCACTGGTCACCGGGCCGAAACTGCGGCATCGCTCTTGGAATGCCCCTGTGTCCGAGAACCATTGATGGCAAGGAGTACACCTGACTGGCGTTGGTTCGCCCGATGCGCGTTTCTCGTTCAGGTATTGCGCTCATCCAGGCTGGCGCCGTCCAGGTGCCGGGTGTCGGCCCAGCCGACCAGGGTCAGGCTGTCAGGTGTCCACAACAATCGGTTGATGGCGGCATTGCCCAACTGCCAGGCACGTGCTGCCTGCAAACCCTGGCCAGTGGCCAGGCGGTAAAGCATGTCCATCACACCCCCGTGGGCCACCAATACGATTTGTCCGCCCATATGTTGTGCGGCCAGGCGGTCGAGTGTGCCTTGCACCCGTTGGCGCATGGTCATCAGCGATTCACCGCCCGGCGGTGCCCATGCCGGTTCACGCTTGCGCCATTGCAGCGACAAATCGGGCCAGATCGCCTCAATCTCGGCGTAGGTATGGCCCTCAAACTCGCCGAAACCGCGTTCGCGCAGACCTGTGTCGGGTTGCAGCGGGCAAGCGGCCAAGGTGGCAATCGCCTGGGCCGTCTGCCAGGCACGCTGCAAGTCACTGGCGTAGATGACGTCGATGGGATCATCCGCCAGCGCGCTGGCAACACGACCGGCCTGCCATTGTCCGACATCATTGAGCGCAATGTCCAGGTGGCCCTGAATGCGGTTGCCGACGTTCCAGGCAGTTTCGCCATGGCGCACAGCGATGATGCGGGTGGCTTGCATGGCGTTGGCGGTCGTTCAGGCGGGCAGCGTTTAGGGAGGCAAACGCGCCATAAATGTCTCAAACTCCTCGGCTGGCAGGCCAGGCGAGCACAAATAGCCCTGATATGACTCACACCCCAGGCTGGCCAGATAGTCGCGTTGCGCTTCGGTTTCTACCCCTTCAGCGACCACATTGAGTTTCAGCCCACGTGCCATACCGATGGTGGCGCTGACGATGGCGCGGTCACCCTCGTCGTCGGGCAGCCCCATGACAAAAGAGCGGTCGATCTTGAGCCTGGAGATCGGGAATTTTTTCAGGTAGGACAGACTGGAGTAGCCGGTACCAAAGTCATCGATCGACATGGAGACCCCAAGTGCTGCCAGCGCGTGCAACCGGTTCATGGTCTCATGGGCGTCCTGAATGAGGATGGACTCGGTCAATTCCAGTTCCAGCAATTGCGGTTGCAAGGCATTGGTTCTGAGTACAGCCGCCACGGTTTCGACAAAATCGGCCTGCTGGAACTGCAAGGCCGACACGTTGATCGACACGGTGACCGGGGTGCCACGGTCTTGCCAGCGTGCTGCCTGCCGTACCGCTTCTTCCAGCACCCAGGTGCCAATGGTGGTGATAAAGCCTGATTCCTCCGCCAGCGGAATGAATTGTGCCGGCGACATCTGACCCAGCTCGGCATCGGTCCAGCGGATCAGGGCCTCCACGCCAATCAGCCGCCCACTGTCCAGCGCGATCTGAGGCTGGTAATGCAGACGAAACAACCCCTGTTCCATGGCCTTGCGCATGGCATGGTCGATCTTGATGTGCGACAGCAGATTCACGTTCATCTGCGGCTGGTAGAACCGGAAATTTCCGCGCCCACGGGACTTGACCAGGTACATCGCGGTGTCTGCGCATTTGATCAGGGCGTCGAGCGTTTTGCCATCTTCAGGGTACATGGCAATGCCGATGCTGCAGCCGACGGACAGACTCATATCGTCAATATCAAAGGACTGACACATGGCGTTCTGGATGCGGCAGGCCAGCACCTCTGCTCCGTGTGCATCGATGTCCTGCAGGAAAATCACAAACTCGTCACCACCGAGCCGGCACAGGGTATCGATGTCACGCAGGCAGTGTTGCAGCCGTTCGGCCACATCAATCAGCACGCGGTCACCAAAAGCATGGCCCATCGAGTCGTTGATGTTCTTGAAACGATCCAGATCGACAAAAAACACCGCACATGCGCCCGCCGTCCGTTCTGACACGCGCAACGCAAAATCCACCCGTTGTGACAGCAGCAGACGATTGGGCAGTCCGGTCAGGGCGTCGCTATAGGCAAGCTGCTCGATGCGCTGCTGTGCTGCCAGCTCTTCCGTGAGGTCGCGGAAAAAACCGATGGTGTGCAAGACCTGGCCGGATTCATCACGCAACAGCACCCAGGATGCGTGCACAGCGCAGGGCTCGGCATCTTTTCTCTGAATCCAGAGCTGACCGCGCCAAAGTCCGTTGGTATTCAGCGCCGCCTGAATGCCCACGATGAACTGCGGCTCATGCGGGTTTTGAAAGAAATCACCGGGTGTGGTGCCGACCAGCCGTGTCTGTGGCACCCCGACCAGCTGTTCACAGGCCGGATTGGCCGCCACGATGACAAAGCTGGGGCTGGTGATGAAGATCGCCTCCAGACTCGACTCAAACACCTTGGCCGCCAGTTTGAGCTGCGACTCGTGGCGCAGGCTTTGCGTGATGTCACGAAACGAGAACACCCGCCCGGTGGGCTGCCCACGGCTGTATTGCGGTCGGGTGGCACGCTCCAGCACGCGGCCTGACTTGAGCACAAGAATGTCGCTGGTTTCCAGCAGCAAGTTGTTGTCGATCTCGCGCAGGCGATCTTTGTAATGCTGTTCGTCACACACCTGTTGTACCAGATGGGTGTACAGAGCCTGATCGTCGCGGGTCAGCAGCAGGGCTTCCGGCACATTCCACAGCTGGGAGAAGTGCCGGTTGTAGTTGCGGATATTGCCTTCCAGATCGCTGACCAGAATTCCGTCAGCGGTGGACTCGAGCGTGGCTCGCAACTCTGCCACCAGCCGCTCCAGTTCGTTTTCGGCACGCCGCTGATGACGCATATCATGGATGCCCACCAGGTAGACAGCGCGATCCGCTTCGGCCCAGACCTTGCTGACCCGGCGCTCAACCGCAATCGCCAACCCGTCCGCGCCGCGCAGCAGGGTTTCCGAGTGAATGCTGTCCAGCAGTCCGGCCGCGACGTCCTCCCAGAAAAACTGGTCTTCCGGCGTGGCTGTCAGGTCCACCACCGGTTTGCCTACCATGGCCTCCTTGCTCAGACCGATCAGGTCGCAGGCGGCCTGGTTGACGCTCAAAATATGCAGGTCGACCGGGTCCACCAGCCAGACTGACTCCAGCAGGCCTTCAATGAGAGGGTTCCAGGCAATGCGCTTCATGCGGTAGTGCCTTTGCACGGGGTCTCGACCGCCCGTTCAAAAAAGTAGCAAATACGTTGACGCGGCGACAGATAGTCCATGGCGGCGCGGGGCAGGCTGGCGGGTTTGAGGCTGCGGCGGATGCCCAGCTCGGGCACATCCTCCAGATTGAGGATCAGCGCTTCGGTCTTGGGCACATTGGGGTCGAACACAATGATGCGCGGCTTAAGAGGTCGTGCGGAATTCACAGACACCACCATGGCATACCGTTCATCCGACAATTGCACCACCGAGCCTGGCGGGTAAACCCCCATCATCCGGATGAACGCTGCCAGTACTTGCGGATCAAAACGTGATTTGATCTGCGCAAAAATCAGTGCAATGGCTTCGTGTGGCGTCAACGCGGTGGTCGGGCGGCTCGGGTTGCAAAGATTTTCATAGAAGTTGACCAGCGAGAGAATCTTTCCCAGGCGCGAGATGGCCTCGCCTTTCAGTCGTGCGGGAAAGCCGCTGCCGTCCACCATCTCGTGATGCTGCGCCACCGCTTGCAGCGCACGAGCGGACAGGTTCATGCGTTGACACAGCAACACACTTTGCGCCACATGTTCCTGATACACCTTGGTTTCAACGCTTGAAAAGCTGTCGTCCATCCAGCGCACCCGGTCCGGGACCTGGCTTTTGCCCACATCGTGCAGGAACGCCGCCAGTCCGAGCTCGGTCATGTCGGCAGGCGGCAAATTCATGAACTTGCCAAGCAACAAAGCGATCACACTGACGTTGACCGGATGCAGCGCGAGTTTGTCGCCCATACCGTCAGACAGCAGGCGGATGGCGGAATCCCCTTCACTCAACATTTCGCTGACAAAGCTGCCGACCAGTTCAAGGCAGCGTTCCAGTACCAGTTCGGGTTGGCTTTGAATCTGATCGATCACCTGTCGGTACGAACGGATGGTCTCGCCGAAACGACGCTCACAGGCGGCCAGTTCGCGGTGCTGCAGTTCCAGTAATTCGCTTCTTAGTTGGCGGTCGCGCAGATGAGATTGCGCTGCAAGCTCAACGGCAGTGGGTGCCGGGTCAGACTCGGGCACGGCATCATGGCCGGCAATCGGGTCACTCTTGTCAGGTACAAAGCGCACTTTGGGCAGGCCCAGCGCCCGGATGGTCTCAATCTGCTTGCCGTTGCTGATCTTGAAGCTGCTGGTCGGGAACGGGTGTGCCATCCAGCCCAGTTCGAGCTCGACAAACATGCCGATGCGCAATTGCGCGACATCAATCAGTTCAGAGAGGTTTTTCATTCAATCTTGTTGGAGCAATGTCCGAGTGGCATATTACCAAGGTGCCACTATGACACATTTGGCGTGTCATTTGTCGGGCAGCGCAGGGGGAGCGGTGCTCCTTTAACGCGGAATTTCGATGCTGACGCGCCGCTCGCCAGCGGGTGGCTGCGGAAACCCCTGCAAGGCGGCGTCGAGCATGGCGGGCCAAATTGCCGCACCATCACTCCACGGACCGTCGTGACTGGCGCGGGTCTCATACACCACACTCTGGGACGCCTGTTCGCGCAAGACCAGTCGCACTTCACGCCAGTAATTCAGGCGATCGTCAAGTCCAGGGAAAAGGGCTCGACTGCCCAGGGCAAAGCCGCCGTGGTGGCCGGGTCGCCAACCCCCGCCCCAGCCAATTTGCCAGGCAAGGCCGGGGCGGTCCAAACCAGTACTTTCGGTTCGCTGGCTGACATGAACCTGTACCAGCAGATTGGTGGCGCCGTCCTGGCGGCGCAGCCCGACTTTGGCCAGCGCACGTTCGGTCATTGCCTCCAGTGCCCCTTGCATCGCCACATCGGCCTGTTGTGAGGGCAAGCGCTCAAATTGATAACTGGCACCGGAGGTGATCAATTTGGGTGCGTAGCTGGTGACCTGACTGTCCACCAGGCGCACCGTGGTGCAGCCAGACACCACAAGTGATACTAAAAATAGAGCAACAAAGACTTTATTCATAAGCGCTACAAGCTGATTTGATTAAGAACCGTCGGGTTTCAACGGGATCCCGGCAAAACGGGTTGCCGGCATTTCCTCGTCGTCAAATACCTTGTCACCATCGCTGTCGGCTTGCCCGGTCACCTGGATGTTGCTGAAATCAAAACGTCGTGAATCCATCAAATGGGAGGGCACCACATTCTGCAGGGCGGTGAACATGGTCTCGGTGCGACCCGGGTACTGGCGCTCCCACTGGTGCATCATGCGTTTGATTTCCTGACGTTGCAGATTTTCCTGGTTGCCACACAGGCTGCACGGGATGATGGGAAAGTGTCGGTGAGCAGCCCACGCGATCAGGTCTTTTTCATTCACATAGGCTAACGGCCGGATCACCATGTGGTCGCCATCATCGCTGACCAGTTTGGGCGGCATGCCTTTGAGCTTGCCGGCAAAAAACATGTTCAGAAAAAAAGTATGCAGCATGTCGTCACGGTGGTGGCCTAGCGCGATCTTGGTGATCTTCAATTTGTCTGCCACGCCATATAAGATGCCCCGGCGCAAGCGGCTGCACAGGCTGCACATGGTTTTGCCTTCCGGCACTACTTTCTTGACGATGCTGTAAGTGTCTTGTGTCTCGATGTGATATTCGATGCCGAGTTTGCTCAGGTAGTCGGGCAGGATGTGCGCCGGAAAGCCGGGCTGCTTCTGGTCCAGGTTGACGGCGATGATGTCAAAGTGAATCGGCGCCCGTCTCTGCAGTTTGAGCAGGATGTCGAGCAGGCCAAAACTGTCCTTGCCACCGCTGATGCAGACCATCACCCGGTCGCCATCTTCAATCATGTTGAAGTCGATGATGGCTTGGCCGACCTGACGGCACAGCCGTTTCTCCAGTTTGTTGGCCTCCCGTTTGGCGCGTAGCGCAACTTCATGCGATGACTTTGCCGCAATGGCGCTGGTCGACACCGGATCCATCGGATCCAGGGTGCCGACATCGATTTCAGGGTTGAGGTCGATCGGGGGGGTGTTCATGTCGGCTTGAGTTGATATCCGCGTTACATCACCATTTTTCCGCCACTACCACTGCCCGGTTTCCATGCGGATGGCCACTTCACAATCGGCAAATATCTCCAGCTTGGCGATTTTCACGCGCACACCTTTCACGCCCGGCAACTGCAGCAACCGGTTGGCGAGTTTTCCAATCAGGGTTTCGAGCAGGTTCACGTGTTCGGCGGTGCATTCGTCGATGATGATCTTTCGCACTTTGCGGTAATCCAGCACATGGGTGATGTCGTCGTCACGTGGCAGCAGGGGCTGCGGGCCAAGGCTGAGTTCGGCGTCCACCTGAATCGGTTGAGGTGCGATCTTCTCAGTCTCGAGAATGCCCAGACTGGCATCAAAACGCAAGCCAGTCAGGGTCAGGGTTTGCTGACCCAGCGAATGAGAGGGTTTTGGGGTGACGCGGTTCATCGGGAGTTTTGGGTACGAAAGACTTCTACGCCAACACCAGCGCAGTCCGGGTAGACATCAGGCTTGCAACTCGACAGCCTCACCGCCACCACTTGCGGATGCGCCAGCAATTGTGTGGCCAGGTCATCGCACAAGGTTTCTTGCAGCACGATGTGGCCATTTTGCACACGCTGGCGGATCACCTCGCGCACGAAGTCGTAGTCAACCACCTCGGCCAGGGTGTCATGGTGTGGCGTGGACTGCGCGTAGGGCACAAATAGCTCAACGTTGAAAATCACGCGTTGCGGCTGGATCTTTTCAAAGTCGTGGGCACCAATCATGATCTCCACGACATGATCCCGTAGAAAGAGCTTGCGGCAGGTCTGGCTCAGTGTGGCTGGATCAACAGCACTCATGGATGCTTCTTCAGTGCGCTGTCGTTGATGAATAACACATCGCGCGGCAACGGCAGCAAATGCTGACCACCATCGACCAGCAGCGTCGTGCCCGTGATCGACTGGTTGTTCAGCGCAAACGATACCGTGGCCGCCACGTCAGCGGCCGTGGACGAGTGCCCCAGAGGTGACATTTTGTGCAACGATTCAAACTGATCCGGGCTCATGGTGTGGCTGGTCAGTGTCAGGCCCGGGGCCACACCCACGACACGGATGCGCGGCGCCAGCGCAATCGCCAACATGGTGTTGGCCGCTTCCAGAGCGGCTTTGGACAGGGTGTAACTCATGAAGTCGGGGTTCTGGTTCCACAACTTCTGGTCCAGCAGATTGATCACCGCGCCGACGGACTGATCATCGCGTGCCCTCACATGTTCCGCAAGCGCCTGGCTGAGCAAAATCGCTGCCCCTGCATTGGGACGCATGTGTTTTTCCAGCGCCGCAAAAGAAAAAGTCTCGGGGGTGTCGTGCTCGAACGTTGACGCGCTGTTGACTAAGGCGTCAACGTGACCAAACTGGGCAACGACCGTAGGCAGCAAATTGCGGACCGCGGTTTCGTTCGCCAAATTGGCGCGAAAAGACGCCGCAGCGCCTGCCAGTCTTGTGCAATCAGCGACTGTTCTTGATGCATCTTCAACTGAATCCCGGAAATGCACGGCAACTCGCCAGCCCTCTTTGGCCAGTGTCAGGGCGATTTCGCGCCCAAGGCGTTTGGCGGCACCGGTGATCAGTACCGTGCGGGGGCGGGGCGGGGACAAAACTTCAGTAGACATTCGGGGACAATCCCTTGGCTATGACAACACCACAGAGTTTAACGAGCGAGCTGCAACAGGTGCTTTGCGGGGCTTTGGCCGCCGGCGACGGCTGGCTGGGCTTCGACAGCTTCATGCACTTGGCCTTGTACGCGCCAGGTTTGGGCTATTACGCCCACGGCAGCGCCAAATTCGGCACCATGCCCTACGCTGTGCATGAGGGTGAGCGCGTGCCAGGCAGTGATTTTGTGACGGCGCCCGAGCTTTCTCCCCTGTTTGGTTGGGCCTTGGCGCAGCAGGTGGCGCAGGCGCTGCAGATGACCGCAACGGATCAGGTTTGGGAGTTTGGCGCGGGTTCGGGTGCTTTGGCCCGCCAGGTTCTGCAGGCACTGAAAGCGCAGGGCGTGCCGCTGGCGCGTTACACCATTGTGGATGTGTCAGGCAGTCTGCGCTCGCGTCAACAAATCACCTTGCAAGACTTTGGTGACCAGGTTCAGTGGGTGGACGCGTTGCCACAGCATATTCAGGGCATCGTGCTCGGCAACGAGGTGCTTGATGCCATGCCGGTCAAATTGTTGGCCAAGACCCGCGGCGTCTGGCATGAACGCGGTGTGACGTGGCGCCCTGGCCAGGCCGGTGCTGCGCCGGGTTGGGTTTGGCAAGATCGGGTGACGGACTTGCGTCCGCCGCGAGACATTGGAGGCGTACACGACTACCTGACGGAGGTTCATCCGCAGGGTGAGTCGTTTGTGCGCACGCTGGGTGACCGGCTGACGCAAGGCGCGGTTTTTTTGATTGACTACGGTTTTCCCGAGACGGAGTACTACCATCCGCAGCGGCACATGGGCACCTTGATGTGCCACCAGTCCCATCAGGCCGACAGCGACCCGCTGGTCAATGTGGGCCTGAAAGATATCACCGCCCACGTCAACTTCACGGGTGTGGCGCTGGCCGGCAATGAGGCCGGTCTGGGTGTGCTGGGTTACTGCAATCAGGCACGGTTCTTGATGAACTGCGGCCTGCTGGACCGCTTGGCACAGGCAGATTTGCCAACCCGGGTGATGGCGCAGAAACTGATCATGGAGCACGAAATGGGCGAACTTTTCAAGGTGATCGGTTTTTACGCAGGCGAGCCCTGGGACGCCATCGGTTTCGTGCTGGGTGACCGCACCCATAGCCTGTAGCAGGTTGCGCTCATCATGATCCGCTGGCTGATTGTTGTTCTGCTTGCCCTGATTCTGATCAACGGCTTCACGCCGTGGCTGCAAAAGCTGGGGTTTGGTCGCTTGCCGGGTGATATCCGCTTCAAGCTGTTTGGCCGCGAGTTCTTTTTGCCATTGACCACCACCATCATTCTGAGTCTGGTGGCGGCGGGAATTGCCAAGGTGTTGTGAGCCGTGCTGACTTGAAAATGCGACAGGCAACGCCATCTTGACCGTCTGAAAGGATTTCAAATGACCGACTCACTGCACATTGTCTGCCCCCATTGCCACACCACCAATCGCATCGCGCAGGCCGACCTGACCAAATCACCCAACTGCGGCAGTTGCCATCAGCCGCTCTTTGAGGCGCATTCCACCGCATTGGACGAAGCCGCTTTCGAGAAGCACATCGGTCGCAGTCAAATTCCGGTTCTGGTCGATTTCTGGGCACCGTGGTGTGGTCCGTGTCGCCAGATGGCTCCAGGCTATGAGCAGGCGGCGGCAGAGCTGGAGCCGCAGGTGCGGGTGGCCAAGGTGGACACCGAACAAGCCCAAAGCTTGGGTGCGCGCTTCAACATCCGCAGCATCCCGACGCTGGTTTTATTTGTGGGAGGCCAGGAAGTGGCCCGTCGCGCCGGCGCGCTGGGTGGCAACGACATCGTGCGCTGGGTGCGGTCGAACCTGCGCTGACCCCCCCCTGATAACTCCGTGGGATCGTCGAAATAAGGGTAATCACCTAGAAACAAAAGCGCTTTTGGAACCATAATCCGTAAAACAAAACCGCTTTTGGTTTCTTTTTACGGGTGATGACATGTCGATCGCTGTGTTGGCGCAGTCTTTGGGGTTATCCATCTCTACCGTGTCACGGGCGCTGAACGGGTATTCGGATGTCAGCGCCACAACCCGGGCGAGGGTCGAGGCGGCTGCCAAG
>NZ_JAGPBB010000070.1 GCF_018063565.1 Rhodoferax sp. | reverse complement strand
GGTACACCCATATCGTCAAGCACCTGGCGCGCCATCCACTGTTGCATGGCAGGGCTGCGTTCGCCAAAGGCGGCACCTGCCGGCAAATCAAAGGTGGTATGGGTACCTTCGGGCAAACCCAGCAAATGAGCCTCAAGCGCCGGCGACAACTGGCCGCTGCCCAGCGTCAGCGTGGCCGGGCTGCCGTTGAAGGTATTGACAACATCACCCGCCGTACCGCCAAGGCGGTAATGCAGGGTAAGGAACGAACCTGGCACCACGGTAGCCACGGCGTTTGCGCAATTTGAAGTCATAGAAAAGTCAACTGAAGTCCAAAGGGTGTCGCACCGCAAAACCCCACCCAAGCTGGGACGCGACTGCGGGCGCATAAACTGCAGTGATTGTAAAAGCCTGCCCCTGCCACCCAAGACCATGCCACTCAAAGACCTGCCCCCCGATGCGCGTCCACGTGAAAAGCTGCTCGCACGCGGCCCCGGTGCACTCAGCGACGTGGAACTGCTGGCGCTGCTGCTGCGCACTGGCATCAAGGGCAAAGGGGTGCTGCAAATGGCGCAAGAGCTGCTGGAGATCAAGCCACGCGCCGATGCGGCGGCCGGATTTGACGGTATTGCAGGGCTGCTGAACGCCACTGCCGAAGACCTGCAACGGGTCAAAGGCCTGGGACCCGCCAAGCGGGCGGAACTGGTGGCGGTGCTGGAACTGGCGCGCCGGGCGATGCGCCAACGTCTGCAGGAGCGCACGGTTTTTGACAGCCCGGATGCGGTGAAAAACTACCTGCAACTGCAACTGGCCAACCGGGCACATGAGGTCTTTGCCGTGCTGTTTCTGGATGTGCAGAACCGGCTCATCGCATTGGAGGAGATGTTTCGGGGCACCCTCAGCCAAACCAGCGTTTACCCACGCGAGGTGGTGCTGCGCGCCCTGCACCACCGGGCCAGTGCAGTGGTGTTGTCACACAACCACCCCAGCGGTACCGTGCAGCCCAGTCGAGCCGACGAGATGCTGACGCAAACCCTCAAGACAACATTGGCTCTGATCGACGTACGGGTACTCGATCACGTCATTGTGGCACCAGGCCAGGCATTGAGCCTGGCCGAGCAGGGGTTGATGTGACCGCACTGCGGGTCACCACGCTGGCCGACCTCAAGCTGGTCAAGAGCGCCATGGCCGAACGCGCACGCCAACGCGCCCTGCGGACCACCGAACAGGCACGTGCAACGCAGCAACTGCGCTCTGACCGTGACCTGTTTCTGCGGGCCGCCGGCAGCGTCAAGCCTTTGCCAGATAAGCGCCACGCGCTGCACCGCTCAGAGCGCACCATGCCACTGACGCTGCAATTTCAAAAGGACGAGCGCGCCGTGCTCAAGGAAGCCATCAGCGATGAGTTTGATGTCAGCACCTTGCTGGATACCGACGAGCACTTGAGCTTTCGCCGACCGGGGGTTGGCCCCGACGTGACACGCAAGCTGCGCCGCGGCGACTGGAGCATTCAACGTCAGATCGACCTGCACGGTCTGCGGCGAGATGATGCACGTGAGGCACTGAGCTTTTTCATCCGCGAGGCGTACAAGCACGGCATCCGCTGTGTGCGGGTGGTACACGGCAAGGGTTTGGGCTCTCCCGGCAAAACACCGGTGCTCAAAGGCCGGGTACACGGCTGGCTGGTGCAAAAAAACGAGGTACTGGCGTTTGTGCAGGCCAAACCCTCAGATGGCGGAGCCGGCGCGCTGGTGGTGCTGCTGATGGCATCGCGCACCTGAGCGAACCACACAAAATGCACAGTAGATGGCTATCGCAGCCGCAAGGTGATGTGCCAAAATGAATGCTCACCGATCAACCCTTTGTCTGTCGCGATGACCCATCCAAAGACGTCTGTGCCTTGGGGACACGATCCGGCCACCCGTTCCTGCAATGCCTGGGACGGTGCCGGGCACCGCGCCATGGCACCCGCGCATGACCTGTATGGCGCGCGTGAAGTGTTTGGCGAGTACAAGGATCATTTCCTGGGCGGGCGCCTGCCTGCCGGTCCACCGGTCAACACGCTGCTGCCCATTGTCGGCCAGCCGGTTGGCCCGTCATTACTGACGCGCGTGGTTGGTCCTGGCAGCAAAGGCGACGAAGTCAGCCAGTTGCAGCAGTTTCTGAACGGTCGCCTGGACCCGCCGCCGGGGCTGACCGATCATGGTTTCTTCGATGCCCAGACCATGGAGGCAGTGCAGGCATTTCAAAAGGCCTCGGGGATCAATCCGACCGGCAAGGTAGAGTCAAAAACCTGGTTCAAACTTTTGTTTGGCGGACGGGTACCCTGGCCAGGCCAGCGCCCAAAGGGCAACAAGCAACCATTTTCAGCGGCCAAACACCCCATTGCCGGCTGGGCCGTCAAGGACAAGTTTGATGCCGTCTTTGTCAAATGCGGCCTGCAATTGCCGGGCGACTTGCGCTTTACGTTTCAGCAGATGGTGGATTACGGCACCCGCCAGGGTCTGGCGGTGATTCTGACCACCTGGTCGGGTGCGTTGTTGACCAATGGCAACGAGACCACCGACTTTGGGCTGCGCGCACTGCTGATGGGCCAGATTGAAGTCGAGTCGCTGGATGTGATTGAAGACTTCAATGCCTGTCTGGTGGCAACGTCCAATGCGTCGCAGCAGGTTCACCTGGAGCATGCCGCCACCTACATGGCGCGGGTGGTCACGCGCACCGGTGTGGCGCTTTTTTTGGCGCTGATCCATCGGGTTGCCACCAAGCATGAGGCCAAGCAAAAACCTGCTGCCGCGGCACTGGCAGCAAGTTCCAAGGCAGGCGCTGCCATCGATATGCGCACCGGCATCTCTGAACAGCCGAAAACAGGCAAAGCGACACCGACCAAACCCACCACCACGGCACCGCCTGCCCCAGCTCAGTACAAAAATATTGAGATTACCGGGAGTGAATCGTTCAAGCAACAAGTCTTGGCTGCGTTGGCAGATATTAGTAAAACCAAGTCTGGTGCCGCCCTGCTTGCGGATATTGGGACTCGAGGGAAGACTGTCACGATCACGGAAACTAGTAATGGCAATTGCTGTGGCACTACCACTGATGGCTGGATGCTGCCAGACGGAAAACCTGGCAAAGGTTCAGCGTCGACGGTGGAATTCAATCCCGCTCGCAAATCGATTGGTAGCGAGGCCTGGGAAACCCGACCACCGGCAATTGGCCTGGCGCACGAACTGATCCACGCCGCCCACAACGCAATTGGCACCAATAACAGGACGCAAGCAAATAACGACAGCCGTCCAGACCCTGCGGATCCGAGCAAAACTGCACAGACACGGAGCGAAGAAGTTCGCACAGTAGGGCTCGCCCCTTTCGACAAGGAGTCTTACTCTGAAAACAGCATCCGCAATGAATGGAACCCCAAACAGCCGACGCGTCCATGGTATTGATACTCACCGGCGGATTTTTTTGTTTGGCGCGTTGTTGTTGCCCCGCGCTGTCCAATCACGGCCATCGAGCAGAATAAGGAGGTGCATTGACATGCAAAACACTGACGCCAACGCCACTTTGCGGGCGCAATTGCAGCACGCCGAAGACAAACTTTCGGTCAGTTATCAGTTCAGCAACTATTGCAACTCAGATATCTTTCTCTTTAACAAAATGTACGACGACGTCGACGATGAAGGGCGATACAAAGTTGATCAAAATCTTTGCATCATCGAAATCCAGAACGGTAATACTGTCATCAGCAAGAAGATTGCGACGCTGCCAGAAACGCTACTGGTGGAGGCGCTGAACATACCTTGCATCACAGTTGTTGGGCCCGGCAACAGTTTCCATGAAACCCTGGTTCTCAACCTTCCCTTGCAGGCTTGGTCGCCCTACGAATCGGCAAGCGCCTCGAACAGGCTGGACTTGCCGGTCCTATTCCAGCTTGGCTACGTCGTGGGCCAGGCGTCAAGCAAGTCGGTGGCGAGAACCGTTTCGACCACCAATGGCAAAGCCTTGCGATTTGCCGCGGTCACAATTGCGTCACAAAACTTGTTGACGGCCGGTCCCTTTCAAACGGTTTCGATCGGGTCGCCATAGCACACTCCTCAGCACCCCCAGCAACACCTTTTGCAACAGCACCAGCCGCGCACTCAGCAACGAATAGGTGTCATCACCTATCACACATTTAGGGCATCTTGTTCATGCAATGGTTCGAATCCGCGAGGCGATGGCGACAAAACACTGCCGCCAATCACGCAAACTTTAGTCAATCAAATTAATCTGATCCTTCAACCTCATTAGGTCGGTCGTTGGCTACCGTCACACTTTTGATGAAGGCAACCATACACGACATGGATGCATTGAACCCGTCCGGTCCCAAGTGCGCCCACGGCTTCACTCGTGCATACGAACGCCCTATTCAAAGCCAGCTCGGTCGTCAGATGACTCAGCACCCTAGTCAAACTTGAACTTATACGACGGCGTCCCGTTTTCTTTCCACGAATACAAGAGGTAGCCCACATAGTTGTCTGGGTCGGTGCGCGGGCTGTAGGTGGTGACGCCACTGGCCAGCGCATACAGGTTGATGCAGTAGACCGACCGCATCATTGCAAGGCGAGCTACAAACAACGCTAGTTTTGCTGGCAAGCCAAAGGGAGCGCCGGCAATGGCACCACCGACCACAGAACGCATATCGATATTGAGTGCGCTGCCCAGCATTCTCACAATGTTATCTCGGGCTGTTGGGTGATGCTGCTGAAGGTATTGATCAATTTCCTTCAAGATGACAGCGTCGTTCACAGGTGCTGTTCCAGGTGTGACCATGTGAATACTCCTTACGTTCATGATGATGAACGCCCCATTGCATTGCAAAAAGTATCCAGATGTTTTGATCTTCGGCAAACGCATCTTAAATTTGCAAGGAGTTATCACTTCTCAACTGCCAACCGCCGCATCACGCTCCTCAACTTCCCCGCACGCACCGGCTTTTGCAACAGCACCAGCCCAGCCGCCTGCACCCGCTCGCGCACAGCGGCATCGGTATCGCCGCTGATGACACAGGCGGGCAAATCTGCGCGCCCAGTCGCCTGACGCAACAGCGCAATCGTGTCGATCCCATCCTGCCCACCGCGCAGCCGATAATCGCTCACGACGAAATCCGGCGTTTCACCCGGCTTGAGCAGTTCAGCAGCGCTCACCGCCCCATCAGCCACCGCCACCCGGCAACCCCACGACTCCAGCAGACCCCGCAACGCCTGACTGCCCAGTGCATCGTCCTCAATCAAAAATACACGCAATCCTGTCAGCTCGGCGCTTTGAGGCATGCCAGCCACCAGGACCTCGCCACCCACCGCGTCAGTTGCCACAGCCTGGCGGGCCACCTGTTGCACCGTGAGGACAAAGCGTGTGCCGACACCGATGCGCGAACTCATCGTCAGCGGATGGCCCAGCAACTGGCACGACCGCTGCACAATGCTCAAGCCCAGCCCCAAGCCTTTGGTGCGGTCACGTTCGCGGTTGTCAACCTGAAAAAATTCGTCAAACACCAGTTCCTGATGCTCGGCCGCAATGCCAATGCCGCTGTCCCACACCTCTATACGCGCTTTTGTCGGGTCCTGGCATGGTCGACACGCCACCAAAATACAACCCTGGCGGGTGTGCTGCACCGCATTGTTGAGCAGATTGAGCAGTACCCGGTGCAACAATACAAGGTCGCTGCGCAGCCAGCGTTGACTGGGTCGTATATGCAGGCGCAAGCCTTTGGCTGCCGCCATTTCGCTGAAACCGGTGCGTAACTGGGCAAACAGTTGCTCCACGGCAAAGTCCTGTGGCTTGACCTGCATCGACGGTGAATCCAGCCGAGAGTAGTCAAAAAAAGAATCCAGCATGTCCTGCAAGGCGCGCACCGATGCTTCCACCCCCGCCACCAACGGTCGGGTCTGCGCGTCTTGCGGCAGCGCCGCCAGACGCGCCACAAACATGCCCAGGGCATGCGCCGGCTGGCGCAGGTCGTGGCTGGCGGCTGCCAAAAACCGCGACTTGGCCTGGTACGCCGCCACGGCCTCGTCCTGGCGCTTTTGCAACTGAGCTTCGTAGCGGCTGCGCACATGGTTGAAAGCGGCTGCCACCAGGGTGTAAAAACCCAGCGAAAGCACAAATTGGGTGCGTACGACGGGTGAGTAGACATAGGCCTGGTGCAACAACGGTTCGACCCACGCAAAGTACAGCGCCACCCCGACCAGAAAAGCCAGGCTAAACACCCAGCCAAGCTTTTGGCCCTTGAGGAAGAATGCCAGGAACGGCAAGGTGTAGACCCAAAACAGCCCGGTTCCTTCGATGCCGCCCGCCACAATCAAGGCGCCGAAAATGATCAGCGACGCCAGCAACAGCAAAGACTCGGCCAGACTGAACCATTTTGGGATGCGACTCAGCCAAACCGCTGGACCGACCAACAACACACAGGCCGCAAGCTCGATCAAGCCCAGAACGGTGTGGCGGGCGACAAAGATATTGAACACGGCAAACAGCAGCGCCACCACCAGCCCAATACCGCTGGCCGTGCGTACCTGACGGCCACGCCCGGAATGCCTCGCTTCTTGATCTAACATCTGCGCCGACATCGCCACGGCCATATTCTCCCCGTTTGTTATGGGAACTTTAGTGTCAAAAGTTGCCCTAGCGCTTATCTTACCTGCATTTTTAGCTACTTTTTTGGAAGCTTTTAAAACACGGTTCTATTGCGCTGCCCGACGTAGGGTCTGGACCACAGGCCGGTTGAGCACATCGCGCAACCCCCACCATCCTGCAGCCAGCGCCAGCACTGCGCCCGCCAATGCCCCCACCAGTGGCACCCACAGTGACACGCTCCAACTGAACTCAAACACAAACCGTGCCAATGCCCAACCCACGACGCTGGCCACCACAGAGGCCAGGAAACCCGCCAGCAGACCAACGCCGATCAGCTCAATGCGTTGCACCTGGCGCAGCAGCGAGGCACGTGCCCCCACGGCGCGCATGATGGCAAACTCACGCGCACGCTCTTCCCGTGTCGCCGAGACGGCTGCAAACAGCACCACCAGCCCGGCCACCAGCGTAAAGCCAAACAAAAACTCCACCGCACCAATCACCTGATCGAGCACGCGCTGAATCTGGGCAATGGTGCTGCTCAGATCGACCAGGGTGATGTTGGGAAACTGCCGCACCAGCGCGTTGTCAAAACCTGCTGTCACCGGGGCCTTGAACGCACTCAGGTAGGTCGCCGGCAACTGGTCGAGTCGCTGCACCGGGTACATGACAAAGAAATTGGCGCGCATGGAACTCCAGTCCAACTTGCGCAGCGAAGTGATTTTTGATGCCATCTGCACGCCAGCAACATCAAAAGTCAAGGTATCACCCAGCGCCAAATCCAGAGTCTTCGCAATACCTTCCTCAACGCTGATGGCACCTGCCTCATCGGCCTGCCAGCGGCCGCCGACCAACTGGTTCTGGCTCGGCAGCGTTGCGCTGTGTGACAGGTTGAATTCGCGGTCCACCAGGCGGCGTGCGCGCTCGTCGGTGTAGTCGTTCGGACTGACCTCGCGGCCATTGATCGAAACCAGGCGCCCACGGATCATCGGAAACCAGTCAAACTGCTTTACACCGGCTTGCCTCAGCGCAAGCTGGAACGGTGCCGCCTGCTCGGGCATGACATTGATGACGAACCGGTTCGGAGCGTCAGCCGGTGAGGCGGCGCGCCAACTGCTGATGAGGTCAGTCCGCAGCAACACCAGCAGCACCAGGGCCAGCAAGCCAACGGCCAGGCTGCTGACCTGGACCACCGCAAACGCCGGTCGAGCTGAAATCTGCCGCGTCGCCAGCACCAGCGCTGTGGGTGCCGTGCTGTCATTCACTATCCAGCGCAGCATTCTGACGGCCAGCCAACTCAATGCGGCAAACAACAAAGTCGCTGCTGCAAAGCCACCGACCGCGATGGCACCCAGCTTCAAGTCACTGCTGGCGGCCAGCAACAATGCCGCAAATCCGGCCACTCCCAACCCAAGTACCGTCAGCGATGCGGGCTTGAGACCACCCAGGTCCCTCCGAATCACACGCAATGGCGGCACCTGGGCCAATTGCAGCACCGGCGGCAAGCCAAAAGCCAGCAGCAAAGTCAATCCCATGCCGATACCAAACCAGGCGGGCCAGCCACTCGCGGCAGGCAGATCAGCATCCACCAGGCCCGCCAGCAACACCACAAAGCCATGGTGCACCAAGAATCCCAGTGCGACGCCCATCACACTGGCCAGCAGACCGGCCAACACAAACTCAAAGCTGTAGGCCCCGGCGATGCTGCGCTGCGACAAACCGAGTACACGCAGCATGGCACAGTCGTCCAGGTGAGCGGCGGCAAACCCACGCGCTGCCAGCGCCACTGCCACAGCACTGAGCAGTGCCGCCAGCAAGGCAACCAGGTTGAGGAACTTTTCGGCGCGCTCCAACGTGGTGCTGAGCTCGGGGCGCCCGCCCTGCAAAGCCTCCACCCGCAAACCGCGCACCGCGCGTGCCTGCACCTGTTGCTGCGCCCAGTCCACAAAGGCCTGCACCGGCTGCTCTTCGCCCGCTACCGCCAGACGGTAGCTCAGACGACTGGCAGGCTGCACCAGGCCGGTGGCAACCAGATCCGTCTGGTGGATCATGACCCGCGGCGCAAAGTTCATGAAACCGGCGCCACGGTCAGGTTCGAACACGATGATCCGGGACACCCGAAAGCTGCTGTCCCCCAACAGCAGAGCATCGCCAATGCGCAGTCCCAGCGCATCCAGCAAGGCGATATCGACCCAGGCTTGTCCAACGGCTGGCACGTCGCTGGTCACCTTCGGTTGGGCGCCGGGTGCTTCAGCCACCCGCAGTTTTCCGCGCAGGGGGTAAGCGGCCTGGACTGCCTTGAGCGACACCAGTTTGGTTTGCCCACCCTGTGCCTCGGTCGAGCGCGCCATGGTTGGAAAGCTCAGCGTTTGCACGGCCTGCAATCCGAAGGTTTTGGCTTGAGCCAAAAAAGCCGCCGGCGTGGGGTTGTCACTCACAATCACGGCATCACCTCCCAACAGCTGACGCGCGTCACGCTGCAGCCCCCCCTTGAGCCGATCAGAGAAAAACCCCACGGCTGTCAGTGCCGCCACCGCCAGCGTGACGGCCACCATCAGCAAACGCAGTTCACCGGCACGCAAATCGCGCCACAACGAACGCCAACCCAAGCTCAAAAATGAAATTGCCATGACTCAACGATACCGCAGACCGACCAGGTGGATCGAATCAATGGCCGGGGGTTCCCGCCGGATGCAGGGGGTTTCCCGTTTTTGACGCCAATCGACCGGCAGGCTTGGCGCTCGCCTGCCGGCGCCGGTCTGGCGCAGACCTTTGACTCCGGAACAGCGCCCATAAAAAAACCCAGCGCACGGGCTGGGTTCAGGTGACGATGGCGGTCCGCTGTCGGGCCGCACCTCGCTTTACTTGCCGCCAGGGATCTTGCCTTCCACGCCCTTGACGTAGAAGTTCAAGCCGCCGAGGAACTTGTCATCGGCAACCGCATCCTTGGCCAACTGCTCTTTACCGGCGTTGTCTTTGATCGGACCTTTCCAGATGACAAAGCTGCCGTCACCCAGGCCCTTCTTGACCTCTTCAACTTTGGCCTTGGCTTCGGCAGGCACGTCTTCCGCAATTGACACGATGTCAATTGCGCCTTCCTTCACACCCCACCAGGCGGCAGAGCCACCTTTCCAGTTGCCTTCGAGGGCTTCCTTGGTGGCCTTGATGTAGTACGGGCCCCAGTTGATCACGGCCGATGCCAGGTGGGCCTTGGGACCGTAAGCCGTCATGTCGGAGTCCCAACCAAAGGCGCGTTTGCCCTTGGCCTCGGCGGTCTTCAGCACCGCGGGGGAATCGGTATTCTGGAACAGCACGTCAGCACCACCATTGATCAGGCTGGTGGCGGCTTCGGTTTCCTTCGGCGGGTCAAACCAGCCATTCACCCACACCACCTTGGTCTTGACTTTGGGGTTGGTGCTTTGCGCACCCAGTGTGAAGCTGTTGATGTTACGGATGACTTCCGGGATCGGAATCGACGCCACCACACCCAGGGTGTTGCTCTTGGTCATGGCCCCGGCAATCACACCCGCCATATAGGCACCCTCATAAGTGCGGCTGTCATAAGTGCGCATGTTCTCAGCCTGCTTGTAGCCGGTGGCGTGCTCAAACTTGACGTCTTTGAGATCAGCGGCAACCTTGAGCATGGGTTCCATATAGCCAAAAGTGGTACCGAAGATCAGCTTGTTGCCCTGGCCCGCCATATCACGGATGACGCGCTCGGCATCTGCCGACTCAGGCACGTTTTCGACGAAGGAGGTGGCAATCTTGTCGCCAAACTCCTTTTCAAGTGCCTTTCGGCCATTGTCATGGGCGAAAGTCCAGCCACCGTCGCCCACTGGGCCGACGTAGGCAAAACCAATTTTCAGCGGCTCAGGCTTGGCCGGCGCTGACGCCGGTGCCGACGCCGGTGCAGCAGCGGCCGGTGCCGGTGCCGGTTCTTCTTTTTTGCCACAACCAGCCAGCACTGCGGCGGATGCCACGGCGGAAAGGGCAGCTACTCTGAGCAGGGAGCGTTTTTGCAAGTCTGTCATGTGAAATCCTCAAAAGGTAGGGAAACAAAACGAGAACGGAACAACGGGATTATCGGCGCGTCGCAGCATGTCATCCAAAGTCTTTAGGCCCCCGGATAAAACGGCTTGCCAATGCTGGCGGGCATGTTGATGCGAATCCACTGCGGATTGCGTGAAATCAGCGCCAGTACCACGATGGTGGCCAGATAGGGCAACATGCTCAGAAACTGGCTGGGCAGGTCCACACCGATGCTTTGCAAATGGAACTGCAGCATGGTGACGCCACCAAACAGGTAGGCACCGAGCAGCACCCGCGCCGGGCGCCAGGTGGCAAAGGTGGTCAGCGCCAGTGCGATCCAACCCTTGCCAGCCACCATGCCCTCGACCCAGAGTGGCGTATAGATGACCGACAAATAGGCTCCGGCCAGACCACACAGCGCACCACCGACCGTCACCGCCAGCAGGCGGATCCGCCGCACCGGATAACCCAGCGCGTGCGCCGACTCGGGGCTTTCGCCCACGCTGCGCAAAATCAGGCCGCTGCGGGTGCGGTACAAAAACCAGATCAGGGCCAGCGCAAACAACACCGTCAAATACACCAGCGGATGGTGCCGAAACAATGCCGGCCCAAGGTAGGGAATATCGGCCAGAATCGGGATGGAATAGCTGGCGCGCTCTGAGATTCTGGCCTGTACAAAGGAAGTTCCGACAAAGGCACTGAAGCCGGTACCAAACAAGGTGAGCGCCAGTCCAGTGGCGTACTGGTTGGTGTTGAGCCAGATCACCAACAAGCCAAAAACAGCCGCCAGCCCAGCACCGACGGCCATTCCTGCTATAAAACCAAAGGTATCCGAGCCGGTGCTCACGACCGTGGCAAAGCCAGCAATGGCCGCGCAAAGCATGATGCCCTCCGCACCCAGATTGACAATGCCCACTTTTTCGTTGATCAGCAATCCCAGCGAGGCAATGGCCAGCACCGTGCCCGAATTGAGCGTGGCGGCCAGCAACAGGGCATAAGACTCCATCACTTGCTCCACTTCAAACGGTAATTGACCAAGGTGTCACAGGCCAGCAGACAAAACAGCAGCAAGCCCTGAAACACCCCGGTAAGCGACTTGGTCAGACCCAGTCGCGACTGCGCCATCTCGCCGCCGATGTAGAACATGCTCATCAAAATGGCGGATAGCACCATGCCCACCGGGTGCAGCCGCCCCACATAGGCCACGATGATGGCCGCGAAGCCGTAACCGGCTGGCAGATAGATGGTGAGTTGGCCGATCGGCCCTGCCACTTCCAGCGCCCCCGCCAACCCTGCCGCGGCACCGGAAATCAACAGCGCCACCCACAACGCCCGGCGTGAAGAGAACCCGGCGTAACGTGCCGCGGCGGGTGCCAGACCACCCACTTGCAAGGAAAAACCGGAACGGGTACGAAACAGGAAAATCCACAAGCCCGCCACCCCCAGCATGGCCATCAGCACACCAATGCTGACGCGTGAACCTTCAAACAGGCGCGGGATGCGCGTCACCGCGTCAAAGTTTCTGGTTTGCGGAAAGTTGAAACCCATCGGGTCTTTCCATGGACCACCCACCAGATAGCTGAGCAATTGCACCGCCACATACACCAGCATCAGGCTGACCAGGATCTCGTTGGCATTGAAGCGGTCACGCAGCAGCGCCGTCAGTCCGGCCCACACCATGCCACCCACCATGCCAGCCAGGATGATCGGCAGCACCATCCAGCGGCTGCTGTTGGCGTCGGCCAGCAGCGCCACCCCTGCGGCAAAAATGGCCCCCAAAATGTACTGCCCTTCGGCACCAATATTCCACACGTTAGAACGAAAGCACACGGCCAAGCCCAGCGCCACAATCAGCAGCGGTGTCGCCTTGACCAGCAGCTCGCCCCAGGCGTACGCGCTGTTGATGGGCAGCCAGAAAAACATCTGCAAGCCCTTGAACGGGTCTTTTCCCAGGGCCACAAACATCAAGGTACCGATCAGCACGGTCACCAACAATGCCAGCACCGGCGAGGCATAGGTCCAGACCACCGAGGGCTGTGGGCGCGCTTCAAGCTTGAGCATCGCTCACCTCCGACGGGTTCAACAAGGGTAAAGGATGGTCCCACAGGCCACTCATCCATTCACCAATTTTCTCGACCGTGGCCTGTGCGATCGGAACCGATGGCGACAGCCGACCACGGGCAATCACGTGCAGCCGGTCACACACCTCAAACAGTTCATCAAGTTCTTCGCTCACCACCAGCACTGCACAACCGGCATCCCGCAGCGCCAGGATTTCGCCACGAATCTGTGCCGCTGCCCCCACATCGACACCCCAGGTGGGCTGCGAGACGATGAACAGCTTGGGTTTGGCGTCCATTTCACGGCCAACAATGAACTTCTGCAAGTTCCCACCCGACAGCGAGCGTGCGACCGAGCGTGCGCCACCCGCTTTCACGTTGAAGCGCGCAATGATGTTGCCGGCTTGCGTATCGAGCTTGCGCACCCCGATCCAGCCGCCGGCAAAGCGCGGCCAGGCAATGGACTCCAAGCGCGTCAGCAGCAGGTTATGCGCCAGCGACAAGGTGGGCACGGCACCGCGCCCCAACCGCTCTTCCGGCACAAAATGCAGACCCAATGTGCGCCTGCGCCCCGGGTGCAGGGCCGAGACGTCGGTGTGCCCCATCTTCACGGTGCCAGCGGCGGCACGCGTATCTTCACCCGACAGCGCGTACATCAGTTCCTTTTGCCCGTTGCCTGACACACCCGCGATGCCCACCACCTCACCGGCGTGCACCTCAAACGAAATCGCCTCCAGGTCAACACCGAACTGGTCTTCACGCGGCAATGTCAGGCTGCCCACACGCAAAACCGAGGGGCCGGGGTCTTGCGCCCGATGCGTCAGCTTGGGAGGCTCGGCACCAATCATCAACTTCGATAACGATGCGTTGGATTCATGGGCCGGATTGCAGACACCCGTGACTTTGCCGCCGCGCAACACGGTACAAGCCTGACACAACTCGCGGATTTCGTGCAGTTTGTGGCTGATGTACAGGATGCTGCAGCCCTCAGACGCCAATTTTTTCAGCACCACGAACAACTTCTCGACCGCCTGCGGCGTCAGCACCGACGTGGGCTCGTCCAGAATCAGCAATTGTGGGTTGGTCAACAGAGCGCGGATGATCTCCACACGCTGCATTTCCCCCACGCTCAGCGTGTGGACCGGACGCTGCGGGTCAATATCCAAGCCATATTCGGCCGCTTTGAGCGTGATGGCCTGCGTCACCTCTGCCAGACTCAAGTCCTTGCTCAAACCCAGCCAGACGTTTTCGGCCACGCTCAGTGTGTCAAACAGACTGAAGTGCTGAAACACCATGCTGATGCCCAGTGCCCGCGCCTCCTGCGGATTCTTGATGAGCACCGGCTGACCATTGAACAGCACTGCACCTTCGTCTGGCTTGACTGAACCATAGATGATTTTCATCAGCGTCGATTTGCCAGCGCCGTTTTCACCCAGCACCGCATGGGTCTCACCCGGCAGGACGGTCAGATTGATGCCGCTGTTGGCTACCACGCTGGGGTAACGTTTGGTGATACCCGTAAGCTGCAATCGTGGCGTACTCATGGGCAGGCGAAAGACTGTTGAAAAGGGATCATGTCACGGCGTATGGAGGCTTGGCTGTATTTTGTACGAAAGTGGCGCGCCAAATCGATTTTTTAGTCGATTTAAGGTGCGGGTGAACCCTTAGCAAGGAAAATGCCATCACCCCGCGCTTAGTGCCAGAAAAACTGCGAGGTCAAGTTTGAGTACCATTGCATATTTTGCAGAAGAAGCTCACCATGCCGCATCCCCTGCTTGAGTTTGTCCATGCCGGACGCATTGTGTCCTTGCACGATGTACCGCCCACCCGCACGCTGCTGCAGGTGTTACGTGAAGACTTGGGTCAGCACGCCACCAAGGAGGGTTGTAACGAGGGCGACTGTGGCGCATGCACGGTGGTGTTGGGTGAGCGCGACGGTGAGCGCATCCGGTACAGCGCCATCAACAGTTGCATCCGGCTGGCGCACTCGATTCACGGGATGGCGTTGTGGACGGCGGCCGACCTGAGCGGCCCTGACGGTACACCCCATCCGGTGCAACAGGCATTACTGCATCACCATGCTAGCCAATGTGGCTTTTGCACGCCGGGTTTTGCCATGAGCCTGTTTGGTCTGTATCAGAACCAGGTGTTGCAGGGTCAGGCGGTCAGCCGCGCCCAGGCCACACAGGCGCTTTCGGGCAACCTGTGCCGCTGTACCGGCTACCGTCCGATACTGGACGCTGCCCAGCAGCTCGACCAATGGCCACGGGTAGCGCTCGACGAGAATGATTTACTATCAAAACTAAAGCTATTGACGCAATCCAGGCAAGCGCTGGACGCCAGTTTTTCGTATATCTCACCGACCACCCTGGCACAACTGCTGAGCTTGCGCGCGGCACAGCCGCAGGCACAACTGGTGGCAGGCTGCACTGATGTTGGTTTATGGATCAACAAGTCCCAGCGCGACTTTGCCCAGATCATAGATTTGAGCCAAGTGCAGGAACTGCGCCAGATCCACGAGGACGCCAGCACCCTCACCATTGGCGCCGCGGTCAACCTGACCGACGCGTTTGATGCGCTGCTGGCCGATCGCTCGCAACTGCACCGTTTTGTGCATCGATTTGCCGGCCTGCCGGTGCGCAATTCGGGCACCTTGGGTGGCAACATTGCCAATGGATCCCCCATCGGCGACTCGATGCCCTTGCTGATGGCCTTGCATGCCCAACTGGTGCTGGCCAGTGCGCGCGGTTCGCGTGAACTGCCGCTCGATGCGTTTTACACCGGATACCGGCAAAACCGCATGGCTGCGGACGAGCTGCTGACCCAGATCAAGGTGCCACGCCCGACTGCCAATGAGTTCTTGCGGGTTTACAAAGTCTCCAAGCGACAGGAAGACGATATTTCGGCGGTGTGTCTGGCGCTGTGCCTCTTTTTGCAGGACGGCTGGGTCACACGGGTGTCGATCGGGGTGGGAGGGGTGGCTGCGACGCCGGTGCGTGCCCGTCAAACCGAGGCCGCCCTGACCGGACAGCAGTGGAACGCTGCCCTGATTGAGCGTGGCATGACGGTGTTGCGTGATGAGTTCACACCCATTTCAGACATGCGCGCCAGCAGCGCCTACCGCACACAGGTCTTGGGCAATTTGCTGCAACGCTTCTGGCAGGAGACGCAAGGTCAGGCGGATATATCACTCGACGCACTGGCTCTACCCGCCGTCGAATGTGAGTCCCCCATTTCTTCCAACCCGGCTTAAGGGGCAAGTTGCATGAACTCTGCTGAAGGACACCCGATGAGCAATGCCTGCGGCCAAAGCGCGCACCACGAAAGTGCAAGCGCTCAGATTGCGGGTGCGGCGCCCTACATTGACGACTTGCCCGAACTGCGCGGCACGCTGCATGCAGCACCGATTTTGTCACGCGTGGCGCATGGTCGGCTCAAGGGCATTGATGTGTCGGCAGCGCTGGCTTTGCCGGGTGTACGCGGTGTCATTCTGGCGGGTGATGTGCCAGGTGACGCCATACTGGCCGCGTTTGCCGGCGATGAGCCGGTGTTTGCCATCGACACGGTGCAGCATATTGGCCAGGTGATTGGCCTGGTGGTGGCCGATGAGGTATCGCTGGCGCGTCGTGCCGCGCGGCTGGTGGTACCCGATATCGCCCCCCTGCCCGCAGTACTGGACGTGCGACAGGCGCTGGCGATGCAAAGCTATGTGCTACCGCCGGTCACTGTTCGTCGCGGCGACGCCACCGCAGCGCTGGCACGCGCACCACACACCCTGCGCGGCAGCCTCGAAGTGGGTGGGCAGGAGCACTTTTATCTGGAGGGCCAGGTGGCCTATGCGCTGCCGCAAGAGCAAAACCAATGGCTGATCTACAGCAGCACCCAACACCCCGGTGAAGTGCAGCACTGGGTCGCGCACGCGCTGGGACTGGACAACCATGCAGTGCGTGTGCAATGCCGCCGCCTGGGTGGTGGTTTTGGCGGCAAGGAAACGCAAGCTGGTCATCTGGCGGTTTGGGCAGCGGTGGCCGCCACCAAGCTCAAATGCCCGGTCAAGCTTCGGCTGGACCGCGACGACGACTTCATGATCACCGGCAAGCGCCACCCGTTCAGTTATGACTACATCGCGGGTTTTGACGATTCCGGTCGGTTGTGCGGTTTGCAGTTGATGATGGCGGCGCACTGCGGCTTTAGCGCCGACCTGTCCGGCCCGGTGGCCGACCGTGCCATTTTTCATGCCGACAATGCCTACTTTCTGCAAGACGTGGAAATCACCTCGTACCGTTGCAAGCTCAACACCCAGAGCCACACGGCGTTTCGCGGATTTGGCGGGCCTCAAGGCATGATCGTGACCGAAGCCATCCTGGGTGACATCGCCCGCTATCTGGGAATGGATGCCCTGGCGGTGCGTCGACGCAATCTGTACAGTGAAGAGCCGCTTGACCCGACCGCGACACCCCAAGTATGCCGTGACACCACCCACTATGGCATGAAGGTGGAAGGCAATATCTTGCCACAGCTGCTCTCAAAACTTGAGCTTTCATCTCAATATCAACAGCGCTTAAGGGACATTTCGACCTGGAACTCCGGGCACCCAACCCTGAAGCGTGGCATCGCCATCACGCCGGTCAAGTTTGGCATCAGCTTCACCGCCACCTTGTTCAACCAGGCCGGCGCGCTGGTGCATGTGTATCTGGACGGCAGTGTGCAAGTGAACCACGGCGGTGTCGAAATGGGCCAGGGGCTGAACACCAAGGTGGCACAAGTTGTGGCCGATGAGCTTGGCGTACCGCTGCACCGCGTGCTGGTCACCGCCAGCGATACCGGCAAGATACCGAACGCGTCAGCCACCGCCGCATCTTCTGGCACCGATCTGAATGGACGGGCCGCTCAGTTTGCCGCGGCCCGGGTGCGCGAGAACCTGGCGGCGTTCGTCGCCGGACTTGACGGTGTGGGGGCCGGTGCTGTGCGCTTCAAGGGCGGACAGGTCATCACGCCGAAAGTCAGCCGAGCCTTTGACGCAGTGGTGCAGCAGGCTTATGCCAACCGCATCCAGCTCTGGAGCGACGGGTTTTACCGCACGCCCAAGATCCACTACGACAAGACTACCTTGACCGGACGGCCGTTTTATTACTTTGCTTACGGCGCCGCTTGTACCGAAGTTGCCATCGACACATTGACTGGCGAGAACAAGGTGTTGCGTGTGGATGTGCTGCACGATGTGGGGCGCTCCATCAATCCCAGCCTGGACATTGGCCAGATTGAAGGCGCATTTGTCCAGGGCATGGGCTGGCTCACCACCGAGCAACTGGAGTGGAACGATGCCGGCCTGTTGACCACCCACGCGCCCAGCACCTACAAAATCCCCACTGCGGGCGATGTGCCGGCACATTTCAAGGTTGATTTGTGGGACGCAGCCAACCCCGAAGACAACGTGGGTGGCTCCAAAGCCGTGGGTGAACCGCCCTTCATGCTGGCAATCAGTGTTTTTGAGGCCCTGCGTGACGCTGTGGCGCGGGCGCGCCAGGTTGCTGAAGTGCCACTTAACGCACCGGCCACGCCCGAACAGGTGCTCAAAGCGCTATCGGCCAGGTAAGCCGAACCACCGGCGGCAGCACCATCACCGCAGCGACCTGCCCAAAAAGGCAGTCAAACCCCAGCCAGAGACCGAAGGCCGCTCGGGTTCACCAGATTGAGCACCCGCCCGGAGCCACTGATCAGGCTTTGTTCGCGCAAGTGGCGCAGCACGCGCGAGAAGGTTTCAGGCGCAATGCCCAACTGCGCGGCAATGCTGCGTTTGCGCTGCTGCAACTCAACCGCCATCACGCCGCTGCCGCGTTGTTGCGCATGGCAAAGCAGCCATTCGGCACAGCGCGCCTCGGCATCTTTGGCCAGTCGACTGACGGCAAACTCGGTTTGGCGCCGGTGGGCCATGGCCACGTCGTTGAGAACGGCCTGTGCCGACTCCGGCATGTCGGCGATGGCTTGCTGAAAATCCGGCAAAGCGACACAGCACATCTCCACCGGTGAGTCTGCGATGGCGTCCACCAGATGTGGCAAACCCAACACAACCGAACTCGCGTCCAGCCAGCACGGACCTTCCAGAACGCCGATTTGATGCTCCAGCGCGGCCCCCCCCAGCACGCCCAGCGCGACCCGACCTGAGGAGATGTAGTTCACGCAGGTCCGATCGGAGCCCCGCTGCAACAAAATCTGCCCACGCGCCATCGAACGGCAAGACGCTGCAGAACTGAGGGTGTCAATGGAAAACATGATCGAGACTGTGCCGTGCCTGTGGACTGCAGACCTTGAGCCATATCAAATTACCAACAGAAATTTACTGCGCCATGCTCAAGCGGTTTGCCCAATGACCCGATGCAGATGATCCGCCAGGCGGATGGTCATGGCGGCGATGCTGATGGTCGGGAAATTTGCCCCTGAGGTCGGGAAGACCGAACTGCCCGCGACATACAGGTTGCTCATCCCATGCATCCGGCAGTGGCGGTCGACCACGCCCAGTTTGGGTGAGTCGTTCATCCGGGTGGTGCCACTGTGGTGCCAGGTACCCTCCACGGCGCGGGGCCAGGCTTTCCCTTCAATCGGCGCTGGCAATGTGACATCGGCCACACCGGCCAGTTTGAGTTCTTGCGCAAATATCGCCAAGGACCGGTCAAAGGTCCGTTTCAGAACTTCACTGTCAAGCCGCCAGTTGACCTGAGCCCGTGGCATGCCCAAGGCGTCGCGTTGATCTGAAAGCGTGACCCGACTGTCACGTTCAGGTGGTGGTTCACA
>NZ_JAGPBB010000147.1 GCF_018063565.1 Rhodoferax sp. | reverse complement strand
AGCTTATGGGTCGCCATCATGCGCTCCGATAGCCGAGAACTTGGTCAAAGAAGGCCGCCATATTGGGATCTGTCAGATCGGCACCCTCAAAAATTGTGAGGACGCGACCGACAGACTGAGCCACCTCTAGCGCAATTTGTTCGTCGCTACGTAGGTCAGGCTGCTCGATGCCTATGAACTCGGCATGGCATGTGGAAAGCTGACTGAGGTTTTCCTCAGTGAGGGTGTGGCCTGCAGGCAACGTGAGGCTCAGGTATCCGCGCTGCACGGCGTGGGCCGGTTGACTCAGCACCATGCCTTCACGTGCCAGTTCTGATGGAATATAAAGATGACGGGTTCGCATGATGCTCTCCAATGGAGGTTGTATTCATCAGTTGTGTGGTACGCGCTTCCTCTTTGCAACTTCGGCCACGATTTGAAACAGACGATCAAATGGAACAGGTTTTCTCAATACTTCGACGCCACGAGGAACGCCCCCTCGTTGTGCAATGTCACTGGCTTCAAGCGCCGACACCACCACAACTTTGGTGTCGGCAACTTCTGGCGCTTGGCTCAGCAGGCGCAGCATGTGAAAACCATCCATACCCGGCATCATCAAGTCGACGATCAAAAGGTCTGGTCCCCCGCGACCCAGGAGCATCAGCGCCGCGACCGCGTTGTCGACACATGTCAGTTCCGGAGCTGAAGGACAATTTTCCAGATTGACCTGGTAGGAACGCAGCAGTACCGGATCGTCGTCAACGACCACCACACGCACGCGGTCAATTTGGTCAAGCGCCGACACGTCAGGTGCAACGGCGATTCCACGCCCGTTGGTTTTGTGCAAGAGTCGGTCAACCGAGCCCCTGGCAACTCGTCGATGCCCACCTGCGGTTTTCCAAGCCTCGAGCAATCCGCTTTCAACCCAGCTTTGCACCGTACCAACCGAAACCCCCAATAGCGTTCCTGCCTCACGGGTTGTACAGAACGCCTTTTCAACAGAGTTGGACGCCATGTTTGATCACCTTGTACCCATATGCACTAGTCACCAGTTTGGTTAGTACATTTTAACATTTTTTGTTAAATTTAACATATTTTATAATTTTTAGCAAAAACTGCTGCACTGACGGTAGATCGCGCAGAAAAATGAGAGGAGAAAACAAGGCGCAGAACACCTCGGATTTCACTACCCAAGCGCGCTCAGATCTTCAAGAATCAATACTCTGCGCCTTGTTGGCGCCGCCAGTGACTGCCGTGAGCCTACCTAGCCTCGACCAGCAAATGGCATGGCTGTTGCCATCACCGTGTGAAACATGACGTTGGCGTTTAACGGCAGACTTGCCATGTAGAGAACGGATTGACCCACCACTCCCACGTCCATTACGGGTTCGACCATCGTTGTGCCATTGGCTTGGAGGATACCAGCCTGCATGCGCTGTGTCATGTCGGTGGCGGCATTGCCAATGTCGATCTGGCCCACCGCGATGCCATACTTACGCCCATCAAGTGACGCGGTTTTGGTCAACCCGGTCACAGCATGTTTGGTGGAACTGTAGGCGATCGAGTTGGGGCGCGGTGTGGTGGCCGAGATGGAACCGTTATTGATGATGCGCCCACCTTGTGGCACTTGCATTTTCATCACCCGAAACGCCTGGCGCAGACACAAAAACATGCCGGTCAGGTTGACATTGACCACGTTCTGCCACTGCGCCAAACTGAGATCTTCAAGCAGCACCGCCGGGGCGCTGATGCCTGCATTGTTGAACAACAAGTCAATCCGGCCAAATCGCTTGACCGACTGATCAAACAGCGCGCAGACACTGGCCTCATCTGACACATCGGTCGGCCAGGCCAATGCCCGGTCCCCCGCACGGCTCAAATCCACCACTTGCTGCAGCGGTTCGATGCGGCGCCCGGCCAGCACCACGCGGTAGCCGTCGGCCAGCAGGGCCAATGCGACCGCTTTGCCGATGCCTGTGCCCGCGCCGGTGACCACTGCCACGCGGAAAATCTGGTTGTCAGGTATGTTGGACATGTTCAGGGTCTCAGGTGCGACGGCGTGATGGGGTCGTCCTGGCATTGGTCTTGCCTGAGCGAGCTGTTTTGGATGGTGCCGCCTGGCTGCGTGACGAACGGGATGATGCCTCAGCGGGCTTGCGACCACGAAGCAGCACACTGGCACCATCGGGCACCAGATCCTTTTCCTTGCCGAGACGTGGCAGACTGGCGTCACCGTCTTGAATCAGACGGAAATCAATGCGGCGCCCATCCAGGTCAACCCGGCTGACTTGCACCCGCACCCGCGTGCCCAGCGCATAACGGATGCCTGTGCGTTCACCACGCAGTTCCTGCCGTGCTTCGTCAAAACGGTAGTACTCGCCGCCAAGCTCGGTGATGTGAATCAGCCCCTCCACATACATCGCATCCAGCGTCACGAACAGGCCAAAACTGGTGACTGAACTGACAACACCCGAGAACTCTTCGCCCAAATGCTCACGCATGTACTTGCATTTGAGCCAGGCCTCAACATCTCTGCTGGCCTCGTCGGCACGGCGCTCGTTCGCACTGCAATGCAGTCCGGCTGCCTGCCACGCCTGCATTTCGGCGCTGGGTTTGCGCGGTTTCTGGCCCGCTTGGGTGACCCGAGAGGCGAGCGTTTTCTCCAGCCGTTTGGACAACTTGGCATGGGCCTCACCCGGCGTGGGCAAGGCAGGCAGTGCATACTTGGTTTTGGCAAGGATGGCCTTGATGACCCGGTGCACCAGCAAGTCCGGGTAGCGGCGAATCGGACTGGTGAAGTGGGTATAGGCGTCGAATGCGAGGCCAAAATGTCCGCTGTTGACGGGTGTGTAGATGGCTTGCTGCATCGAGCGAAGCAACATCGCATGGATTTGTGCCGCATCGGGGCGGTCTTTGGTGGCGTTGGCAATCGCCTGGAATTCACCTGGCGAGGGTTCATCGCTGATGCTCATGCCGACGCCGGTCACTTTGAGGTAGTTGCGCAGCACCTCTTTCTTCTCCGGGGTCGGACCTTCATGGACCCGGTAAAGCCCGGCATGTTTGCTTTGCGCAATGAAGTCGGCACTGCAGACGTTGGCGGCCAGCATGGCTTCCTCAATCAGCTTGTGGGCATCGTTGCGGGTGCGGGGCACAATCTTTTCGATATGTCCGGCTTCGTCGCAAACGATCTGGGTCTCGACTGTCTCAAAATCCACTGCGCCTCGGCGTTCACGAGACTTGAGCAGTGCTCGATACACATCATGCAAATTCAGCAGGTCGGCCACTCGGTCTTTGCGCTTGATCGCCTCCGGGCCACGGGTATTGGCCAGAATGGCCGCCACCTCGGTGTAGGTAAACCGCGCATGGCTGAACATCACCGCAGGAAAAAACTGGTACGCAGTCACCTCGCCGTCGTCCGATATCAGCATGTCGCAAACCATGCACAGGCGTTCAACTGCAGGATTCAGTGAACACAACCCATTGGAGAGTTTCTCCGGCAACATGGGTATGACGCGGCGAGGAAAATACACACTGGTGGCTCGTTCGTAGGCGTCAACGTCGATCGCAGAACCGTTTTCGACATAGTGACTGACATCCGCAATGGCGACCAGCAATCGCCAGCCCGGAACCGCTGCCCTGCCCTTGCCGATTTTGGCCGGTTCGCAATACACCGCGTCATCAAAGTCACGCGCGTCTTCGCCGTCAATCGTGACCAGCGGAACATCCGTGAGATCAATACGGTGCAACTTGTCGATGCCACGCACGGTATCGGGCAGTGCACGCGCTTGTTTCATGCAGTTCTCTGAAAACTCGTGCGGCACGCTGTATTTTCGGACTGCGATTTCGATCTCCATGCCTGGGTCATCGATTTCTCCCAGCACTTCCTTGATGCGCCCAACCGGCTGGCCAAACAGAGCGGGCGGCTCGGTCAATTCAACCACCACCACCTGACCAGGGCGCGCTGCGCCGGTTGCGGCTTTAGGGATCATCACGTCCTGGCCGTAGCGCTTGTCTTCGGGTGCCACGATCCAAATGCCACTTTCGAGCAACAGGCGGCCGATGATGACTTGGCTGCTGCGCTCCATGATCTCCACCACCCGGCCTTCCGGGCGGCCCTTGCGGTCACTACGCACAATGCGCACCTTGACGCGATCCTTGTGCAGCACCGCCCGCATTTCGTTTGGGGGCAAATAGATGTCTGCTTCGCCATCATCACGAATCACAAACCCGTGACCATCGCGATGCCCCTGGACCAGACCTTCAACTTCTTCCAGCAAGCTGCTGGTTTGCTTAATATTTTTGATATACTGCCTTTCTTTCCTGAGATGCCCAGGTGGCGGAATTGGTAGACGCACTAGTTTCAGGTACTAGCGAGTAACTTCGTGGGGGTTCGAGTCCCTTCCTGGGCACCAATGTAAATGAATTCTGGTTTGTTTTGACACAAGAAACTCGTTGTTTTTGAATGTAAGGCCGCTGTGATCCAGCGGCTTTTTTGTGCCCGGAATGCCAGCCAATCGATGCCATCAGAATGGTTGGGCCACCAGATCATGGCCTTGGGTTCCAACAACACGCGCCTTGGTAAATTCGCCAGCTTTGAGCGTCTTGCTGATCTTTTCCGGTGGCAGCAACTGCACCAAGCCATCGATTTCAGGCGCATCGGCATAGCTTCGACCTATGGCCCCCTTTTTGCCCAAACCTGGTGCAGAGTCCACCAGAACCTGAAGCGTGGCACCGATGCGGCTGCGCAACTTGGCGGCCGACACCGACTCTGCCACCGCCATGAAACTGGCACGCCGCGCCTCCCGCTGCGCCGCTGGCAACATCCCGGGCAGTGTGTTGGCCGCAGCGCCAGAGACCGGACTGTAAGCAAAACACCCGGCACGATCAATCTGTGCCTCACGCATGAAGTCAAGCAAATGCGCAAACTCCTGCTCGGTTTCACCCGGAAAACCGGCAATGAAGGTGCTGCGGATGACAAGATTGGGACACGCCCCACGCCAGCGCTCAATTCGCTCCAGGTTACGCTCCCCACTGGCCGGTCGTTTCATGCGCTTAAGTACATCCGGGTGGCTGTGCTGAAACGGTACATCCAGGTACGGCAGGATCAAGCCAGAAGCCATCAGGGGCAGGATGTCGTCCACACTCGGGTAGGGATAAACATAGTGCAGCCTGACCCAGGCACCATGGGCTCGCGCCAATTCACCCAGCGCCTCAACCAACTCAAACAGCCGCGTCTTGATCGGTTTACCGTTCCAGAAGCCGGTTCGGTACTTCACATCCACCCCGTACGCCGAAGTATCCTGGCTGATCACCAGAAGTTCCTTGACACCGCCTTCAAACAAAGCCTGCGCTTCACGCAGCACCTCACCGATCGGTCTAGACACCAGATCACCTCGCATCGACGGAATGATGCAAAAAGTACAGCGATGGTTGCAACCCTCGCTGATCTTCAGATAGGCGTAATGGCGCGGGGTCAGTTTCAGACCCGCCAATCCAAACGCATTGGGGACCAGATCCAAAAACGGGTCATGGGGTTTGGGCAGGTGCTGATGCACGGCTTGCATGACCTCGTGCGTGGCGTGGGGACCGGTCACGGCCAGCACGCTGGGGTGTATCTGACGCACCAGGTTGTCACCCTGATCACTCATCTTGGCACCAAGGCATCCTGTCACAATGACTTTGCCATTTTCAGCCAGCGCCTCACCAATGGTGTCCAGACTCTCCTTGACCGCATCATCAATAAAGCC
>NZ_JAGPBB010000146.1 GCF_018063565.1 Rhodoferax sp. | reverse complement strand
AAACTCGATCCACGCGGTGCATTCGTGCGTCAAGTACGCAGCGGGAGCAGTCCCTGAAGCGCGTCGACCAGTTTTGATGGAAATCAGCTTGCGAGTGAACCGAGTGAGACGGTTGAGTCGAATTGACACCGCCCGATGCGCTGAAGAGACTCCCAAGCCATGGTTAAATTGCCTGGACACCGACCCTGAGAGGAATCATGCGAAGCACTTTACCGTTCCTGCTGTTGCTATGCGCCATGTCAGTTACTTTGCCCGCGTCGGCTGATGGTGGCGGTTCCGGGCTCACGCGCCAATACCAAACGCTGTTGTCGCGGATGCCCCCCGGCGAGGCGCAGATCGGTGTGACCCTGTACCCGGGCACCGTGCTGCGGGTCAACCAATCAGCCCAACTCATGGCGGCCAACTTTCCGGCGGAGAACAAGTCCGGCCGGTCACCGGCCGTATATGCCTTGGAGACTTTCGTTCCCAGCAGGAACTATGCCGAGATCGTGGCGTACTACAGCCGCTACGCTCGGCCGGGTACGACGCCGCAGGAGAAGGGGCATGGCACGCACTCGTTGCGCACGGAGATCGAGTTGGCTGTGCCGGATGCGATCAGGCAACGCATCGTGGTGGCGCCCTCGTTCACCGGATTGGGATGCACTACGTCCTGGAACGAGGACTACAGTGCCCGCTGCGTGACGGTCTACATCCTCAGCCGTGGATCAGCCAACCGGGCTGTGCCGTAATTTTGGGGTCCGAGGCGGGATGGCACGCCCATAGACGGTCGGTTGGTGCGGCTGGCGGGGATCGAACCCACGACCCTTGGCTTCGGAGGCCAATACTCTATCCACTGAGCTACAGCCGCATCGCTGGCGAAGTGCGCGATTGTAGGCGGTTTCGCATGGGCGACTTGTATCTATACTCGCCATCTTTATTTGCCCTTCCCACCCATTTCCCAAAGACCACCATGAGCAATTCAAACCACGCACCCGGACATGATGCACACGCGGCACCAGGGCAGAGTCTTTCGAAAAAAATTGTTTCGGTTGTGGTTTTGCTCGGTTTGCCCTTGGTCGTGGTCCTTGGCTTGATCAGTGCCTACAAGTCACAGGACCGGGCAGCCCCCGCCTCAATGAGTGAGGAAGCGGTGATGGCGCGCATCCAGAAAGTCGGTGCCTTGTCTTTGGGTCAGGCGCAAGTGGCGCTGCGCACTGGCGAAGAGGTTTACAAATTGCAATGCAGTACCTGCCATGCCGCTGGTTTGCTGGGGGCGCCCAAGTTGGCTGATGCATCAGCCTGGGGTCCTCGCGTCAAGAATGGCTACGACGCGTTGCTGGCGTCGGCAATGAAAGGCAAAGGCAGCATGACGCCACAAGCGGGCGGGGCGTTTACCGACTACGAGATCAGCCGTGCTGTGGTGTACCTGGCCAATGCCGGAGGTGCCAAATTTGCCGAACCCAAAGCCCCGGCCAATGCTGCTGCCTCTGCACCTGCCAAAGCTGCGGCTCCTGCAAGCAAATAAGCCTCTAGCGCTTATTTGATATGGTTTTTGTGCTACACATTATTTAGCGAAGTTGGACTCTTCTGGTAAGCGAACTGCTTTGCCAGATCTTCCCGATGGAGTTCCTGCAGGGGCCAGTCACCGCGCTCGAGTGCGTCGGCAGCCAGACCGACGTCCTGACTGTGCACCAGGCCAAAACCCAGGTCTGAGTCCAGATAGAGGTAGCCGTGCTGGTCCAGCCAGGCGGCGTGAACCGTGGCATCGCGCCCGATATGGTCACGCACCTGCAGATCAGGCTGGACGCGCCAGACCAGCGGTGTGGCCTCAAGTTCCACGTACACCCGCTGTGGTCCGTTCTGAAAAAACCATTGTCCAAGCGCATCACAACTGTAGTTTCGGCCGATAAAGTCAATCAGCTTGCCATGTTGCAACAAGGCACCTTTGCTGCCGGGCACACCGCTATCAAATGCACCCAGGGCCTGTGCCCGGTCGTCCCGCATGTACCAGTTGCCGCGGGCATCCAACCCCAGCCAGCCGAAACAGGCCGGCACATGGGGCCATTTGGCCATGGCCTGCTTGACGATGTCATCCATGACTCAGCAACCATTGACCGACTGCGTCTGGCAAAGTGTTCGCTCGGGCCGGGCCTGCTGCCGCGAAGCCGACGTGCCCACCGTGATGCGGCTGCCAAAGCGTCACGCATGGGCCTACCTGCGTGGCGCTGGGCAGACTGGCGGCCGGTACAAAGGGATCGTTGAGCGCATTCACCACCAGCGCCGGGACGCGAATCCGGGCCAGTCCCGGTTTGGCTGACGCACGCAACCAGTAGTCGCGCGTGTTCTTGAAGCCGTGCAGCGGCGCGGTAAAGATGTTGTCAAACTCAAACAGGTCACGCGCTGCTTGCATCGCCGGAGCACTGAACAAACCAGGGTGCTGGGCGAGTTTGCGCAGGGCCTTGGGCTTCATGCTGGCCAGGAACATGCGGGTGTAAACCTGCCGGTTGAAGCCTCGACCCATGGCATGGCCACTGGCACTGAGGTCAAGCGGTGCACAAATGCTGGCCAGAGCCGACACCACCTGGCGCGCAACGTCGCCCATTTCCTGCGCCCAACGCAACAGGGCATTGCCGCCCAAGGAGACACCGAGGACCAGCATGGGTCCGGAATGTCGCTGTTGGAGCCGCCGCAAAATCCAGTCGATCTCTTCAAAGTCACCCGAGTGATAGGCACGCGGTGCCAGATTGATTTCGCCGCTGCAGCCACGAAAATGCGGCACCACAAAATGCAGCCCATGCTGGCGGGCAAACTCAGCGAACCCCAGCGCATAATGGCTTCGGGAAGACCCCTCCAGGCCATGAAACAAAACCAGCAGGGGTTGGCCCGGCGCGCCGGGTAGCCAGTCCAGATCGATAAAGTCATGATCTGGCGTTGCCCAGCGTTCTCTCTGGTACGAAATACCCAGCATGTGACCGAAACGACGTCCTTGGCGGCCATACAGTGCCGGCCAGATCGTCTGCACATGGCCCCCTGGCAGCCAGTATGGAGCAACATATTTCATAGCAATAAATGCTTGAAGAGTATGCGCTAGAGGCCAATTTAATGCAAAACTACGGGCATTTCGCCAACGTCTTGCGCCTCGGTATCATCACCGGCGCTGGCGTGATGCGCCACCATGCGCCAGCCTTGAGCGGTTTTGAAATACACGTTGGTTGCCAATACAAAGGCCTTGACCGGGCCTTCAGAGGTCAACACCTCAATACACTCGCGCACGCTGTGAACGGCACAGGACAGGCTGTCGATTTTGCGGACTGATTCAAGGCGGATACGCAAACTGCCGTTGGTGAACATCTGTTCATATGCAGACCGTATGGCACCCAACCCAACCCATCTACCACCACCTGGGTGCACACACACTACCTCGTCTTCATCAGCCCAGCAGGCCATCAGCCGGTCAAGATCGGCCGCGAGCAACGCCTCGTAAAAACCAGCCTCGATATCCTCGACGGAGGCACCGACTGCACTGGCCAGAGACTTGGATTTGGACATTTTATGGAACCCGGCTCAACCGGGTTTTGACCCTCGTCGGTGCAATACCCGCCCGCAGCCCTGACGTGACAGGGCACCGTTCAGACGTGGTGGGCAACGCTACTACTTGGTCGGGGCTGGCACAGCTTCGAGCACCTCGACATCGACGCGGCGATTTTTGGCACGACCTTCTTTGGTCGCGTTGTCAGCGACAGGCTGAAGCTCGCCCATGCCGCTGGCCTGGACCTTGTCGCCATCAATGCCCTGTTTGATCAAATAAGACTTGACTGCCTCGGCGCGTGCTCGAGAAAGTTTCTCGTTGTAGGCCTCAGAGCCCATGGAGTCAGTGTGCCCGACCGCGCTGACCTTGTCGATCTGCATGGTCTTGAGGCGCGCAGAGAACTTGGACAGGCTGTCAATGCCTTCCATCTTCAGATCTGATTTGTCAAAGTCAAACAGGGCGTCGGCTGACAAGCGCACCTTGGTAACCACCGGCCTGATCGGTGCCACGACAGCAGCACGTGCGACGGGTGGCAACACGGCCTCTGCCTTGATGCGCTCCAGACTGTCAACCTGCACGTCCTCCAGTGGGCATAGTTCGGACGGATCAATGCGGTCACGCTCTTGCCCTGCCTCTTGCGCGCTGGGAATATCCTCACGACTGACACCCATGGTATTGACCAGACGCCCCATACCGGCGAGCGTGCGGGCTTGCGCAATCGCCTGGTTGTGACGCGAGTTGATGTAGGAGCGGGTGGCCTCAAAAAACTCGTTTTGACTGTCAAGCATGTCAAGCAGCGTTCTCTGGCCAATATCGAACTGCTGGCGATAGGCTTCCAGTGACTTCTCGGTCGCCAGGCGGTGTGTTTCCTGGTAGCGCTGCTGTGAAGCAATGCTTTGCACGTCGCTGTAGGCAATGGACAAGGTCTGGCGCACATCGCGGCAGGCCTTGATCTGCAGGTCGTGTGCCTGTTCGGCCTCTTCTACCGCCTTGCGCTCCAGCGCCTTGTCAGCACCACCGCGGTAAAGGTTATAGGAAAGGGTCAGCTGAATGCCCTTGTCATTGGTGACGCCAGAAACATCGCCACCATGGGCCTGCTCGCGGGACTGATACAGACGCAAATCCAGGCGCGGCAAAAAGAATGCCTTGCGGGATTCAATGCCTTTGCGGTAAGCGAGCGTGTTCTCAACGGCCGCATTCAGGGTGGGGCTACCTTGCAGGCCTTCATCCATCAGCACCTGGACGGTGGGTGGCATCACCCCCAGCACAAAAGGCTCGGGCAAGGTGGGCAAAGAGACCGGTGGTTTTTCACCCACCACGCGCAAATAGCGGGCGCTTACGTCATGCAAATTGGCAAGTTCCACGACCAGATTGAACTCTGACAGAGCCAAACGGCCATTGGCCTGTTCCACGTCAACACCTTTACCGACACCAGACTTGGCACGCTCCTGCACCAGTTGTGCCGAGCGTTTGTGTTCAATGTAATTTTGTGTGGCGGCGTCGACCAGTTCGCGATAACGCAAAACATCAATATAGGCACGCATGGCCTCCAGGGTGATGTTTTCGGCAATTTCGCGCAGCTCGTAGTAACGGGTGAGTTTGGCCAAACCCAGACGCTTGCTCTCGTTGGCCGTGAACATGCCGTCATACAGCATCTGATCCAGCGTAAGCTCGGCCGCATTGAAGTTGAATGTGCCGTAATTGGCCGTTGGCGTTTTGAGATTGCGCATGCCAATCGTGCCAACAAAATCAATCTTAGGGAAAAAGCCACTGCGCGCATACTGGCGCTCGCTTTCGGAGGCTTTGAAACCGTTCCAGCGCGCCTGCACCTCCGGGTTGGTCAGTACCGCGGTACGGGCAGCCGCGACCATTTGACCGGGCAAACCATTCGTCGCCTGCTGTGCGTGGGCGCAACCAAACGCTGCGAAAAGTGTGACAGCCAATGCTGTCTTACGCATAGATAGAACCACAACACCTCCACGAATGTAACAAGAACTGCGAATGTAACTTGATTGTTTCGTTTTGGCATCCGGGCCGCGCACCAAACACATAACAAGCGGGCCTTAGCAGCAAGTTACGTTGCGCCAGCGCGACAATGTCATTGCGAGCGCAGTTGTTCATCGTATATAAGCGTTGCACCATGCGTGGTGCAACGACGAGTTGCCGTCCGGCAAAGGCAGAAAAGGAAGAACCCGACAAGACGGGCTCTTCTCTTTCACTTGC
>NZ_JAGPBB010000069.1 GCF_018063565.1 Rhodoferax sp. | reverse complement strand
GCCCTACACCGAGGAGCAATGGGCGGCGGTGATGGCGTTGGGCGATGCGGTCGATCAGGAGTTGGTCGACAACGACGTGCGCATGACCATGGGTGGTGAGCCAACGTTTGTGGCGGTGAATGACCGCGATGCACCGGAATGGAACACGGATGCCCTTGGCCCCACCAAACGTGGTTTTGCCACCGAATTGGTGCACAAACTGCGTCAGGAGTACGGTCAGGGCGGTTTTTTGCACTTTGGCCAAGGCAAGTGGTACCCCGGCGAGCAGTTGCCGCGCTGGGCGCTCAACATTTACTGGCGCACCGATCGCCAACCGGTGTGGGCCAATCCTGCGCTGTTTGCCGACGAGCGCGTGCCCAGCCACTACACCAGTGCCGACGCCCAGCGCTTCACCTCGCTGCTGGCGACCAAGCTCGGAGTCACGCCCAAGTTCATCCAGACCGCGTTTGAAGACACCTGGTATTACCTGTGGCGCGAGCGGCGTCTGCCAGTCAACGTCGACCCGTTTAACTCCAAACTCGACGACGAGATGGAGCGCGCCCGCCTGCGCCGGGTGTTTGAGCAAAAGCTCGACACGCCGATTGGCTATGTGCTGCCCATCAAGGTTGTGGGCTACGCCGAGTCGTACGGTGCCGCGTGGACCACCGGCCCGTGGTTTTTGCGTGATGAACGCATGTACCTGATGCCCGGCGACTCGCCGATGGGGCTGCGCCTACCGCTCGATTCGCTGCCCTGGGTCAGCGAAGCAGACTTTCCGTACATGATCGAGCAAGACCCGTCGACGCTGCGTGATGCACTGCCGGTCTACGAGACGATTTCAGCGCGTTACGTTAACGATAGCACTTTACGCAATAACGACGCGGGCTACGTCGCAGATTCAGGCATAAGTCAGACGCCGGGCCGGGCCGGCTTGAATCTGGGCGCAGCCAGACGTGCAGCGGCCCAAGCCGCAGTGGCGAGCGGACGCACCTCATCGACCGTGCCTTATATCGCCGGCAGCGGCCCGCAAAGCGAAGCTGCTCGCAAGTTCCAGAGTGCCAGCAGCTCAGCCAGTGTGTCTGCCGCCGATTTCAGCATTGCCGCGCAAAGCGCGTTGCAAGCCGAGCCCGCCGACTACGCCCGCGCACCCCAGCCCAATGAGTCAGCGCACTGGGTGACCCGCACCGCGCTGTGCGTGGAAGTGCGTGATCCCCGGCGTGCGAGCGGCCCCAAAGCCGAGGCGGTGGGTGAAAAATCCGGCGTGATTTACGTCTTCATGCCGCCGCTGGAGCGGCTCGAGTATTACCTGGATCTACTGGCCGCAGTTGAGGCCACGGCGCAGGAGCTGGGCGTCAAGATTGTGATCGAAGGCTACCCGCCCCCGCGCGATCCGCGCCTCAAACTCCTGAGCGTGACGCCCGACCCCGGTGTGATCGAGGTCAACATTCATCCGGTCACGCACTGGAAAGAGCTGGTTTACAACACCGAATTTTTGTACAACGCCGCATTCGAATCACGCCTCTCGGCCGAAAAGTTCATGACCGACGGGCGCCACACCGGCACTGGGGGCGGCAACCACTTTGTGATGGGTGGCGCGACCCCAGCGGACAGCCCGTTCTTGCGCAAACCCGAGCTGCTGGCCAGCCTGCTGTTGTATTGGCACAACCATCCATCACTGAGTTACCTGTTCAGCGGCATGTTCGTGGGACCCACCAGCCAGGCACCGCGTGTGGACGAGGCGCGCAACGACCAGTTGTATGAGCTGGAAATCGCCATCGAGCAGATTTACAAGAACCGTGAGCTGTACGGGCAGTCGATGCCACCGTGGCTGGTGGATCGCACTCTGCGCAACATCCTGATCGACGCCACTGGCAACACCCACCGCAGCGAGTTCTCGATCGATAAAATGTATTCGCCTGACTCCAGTACCGGCCGTCTGGGCCTGCTGGAATTGCGAGCATTCGAGATGCCGCCGCACCCCCACATGAGCAGCGTGCAGCAATTGCTGTTGCGCGCGCTGGTGGCACGTTTCTGGAAAACGCCTTACAAGGTACCCGCCACGCGCTGGGGGACCGAGTTGCACGACCGCTTCATGTTGCCCAAGTTCATCGAGATGGATTTTCACGACGTGATGGCTGAGATGCGCGCAGCAGGCTACGCTTTTGATGCGAGCTGGTTTGCGCCGCACGTCGAATTCCGCTTCCCGCTGATTGGTTCGGTCTGCGCGGCGGGCATCGAGATGACGCTGCGCAACGCGCTTGAGCCCTGGCATGTGATGGGCGAAGAAGGTGCGCCCGGTGGCACGGCACGCTATGTCGACTCGTCACTGGAGCGCATCGAGGTGCGTGTGACCGGCATGAACCAGAGCCGCTACGTGGTCACCTGCAACGGCCAGGCGATGTCGTTGCAGCCCACTGGCGTGGTCGGCGAATATGTGGCGGGTGTGCGCTACAAGGCCTGGAACCCGCCGAGCAGCCTGCACCCCAGCATTGGTGTGCATGCGCCGTTGGTGTTTGACATTGTCGACACCTGGATGAAGCGCTCGGTGGGCGGTTGCCAGTACCATGTGGCCCACCCTGGGGGGTTGAGCTACCAGGCGCTGCCGGTGAACGCCAACGAGGCCGAGAGCCGGCGCCTGTCGCGCTTTACGGTCGGCGGGCACACCCCGGGGACGCTGGTGGTGCCTCCCGCCACCATTAACGTCCCTGCCAGTAGGGAATTCCCGTTCACACTGGATTTAAGGCGGCGATAGACTCGCGTTTTTACCTCGCAAGGAGCGCCAAATGGCAACAAGCCAGCGCCTGCGGTGCTGGTGCGTGTTGTTGGACGCGCAGCGGGCGCCGATCACCCACCTTAGCCCGTGCTTGGCCGCCACGGATGGCACGCAGTTGGCATGAGTATTGATCGCTCGCTCGAGCAACGTGCCAGCAAGGCAATGCGACAGCCGGTCAAGCAGGATTTGCTGCGCCTTGCGTTTGAGCGGATGCCCTTGAATATGCTCATGACGACGGTGGGAACGCTGCTGTTCACGGGCCTTTGGTGGAGCACCTTTCCACATCGTCTGCTCGTGGTCTGGGCGGTCTCGATTCTGACCTTTAACGTGGTTATCCGCTATGTCTTGTGGTCCATGTTTCGCCGTTGGGGAGAGACTGACGCCAATGTGATCCCGTGGGCAAAGTTCTACCTGGTTCAAACCGCTCTTGCGGGGTCGGCATGGGGATTTGGCCCGGCGCTGATCATGCGCCAGTCGGTCGAGACAGAAGCGGCGCTGCTGGTCGCCATGCTGTTTGCCGTTTGCGGCGTCGCCATCAATACATTGTCGGCTCAGCGCCGTGCTTTGCAGGCTTTTATCGTGACCGCGATGCTGCCGCCCGCATTCTCCGCATGGGGTGCGCCCGGCAGCACCGGCGCGCTGGTCGCATACACGCTGCTGGGTGGCGCAGCCGTGTTGTTGATCATCGGTCAAAACACCAGCAATGCCACCTGGAAGCTGGTGGCCACCCAATTGCGCCTGCGCAGCATTCTGGAGACTGCGCTTGATGCCGCCATCGAGGCCGATGCCGACGACACCATCACGGACTGGAATCCGCGGGCCGAAACGATGTTTGGGTGGAGCAAAGCCGAGGTTCTTGGCAGGTCGCTGACCCACACCATCATCCCGCCGCAGCACCGCGCGACACACAGCGCGCGCATGGCCCGTTTCCTTGAATCGGGCGATGAAAACGACAAGAACCGGCTGATCGAGTTGATCGCCCTGCGCCGCGACGGCACTGAATTCCCACTCGAAATGGCCGTGACAGCGGTCAGGATTGGCAATACCTGGCAGTTCTTTGTGTTCGCGGCGGACATTTCCGAACGTAAGCACAATGCGCAGGCGCTCAAGGAGAGTGAGCAGAGTTTTCGCAATCTGATTGAACTTTCACCCGAGGCCATCGCAGTGGTTCGCGACGGTGTCGCCCTGTATGTAAACCCCGCCGCGATCAAAGTGTTTGGTGCGCTGGATGCGGGTCAACTCATCGGCAAACCTGCACTGGGTTGGGTGCAGCCGGAATTCCGCGCCAAATTCCTGCAGGGATTCACGCCGGAGCGATCCAACGACGACACCGTTCACACCTTTGACGCGGTTTTCCTGAAGATCGATGGCACGCCATTTGACGTCGCGGTGCAAAGCAAGACCTTGGTGTATGGCGGTAATCCGGCCATTTACATGTCCATGCGGGACATCACGCAAAGCAGAAAAGCCGACGAGGCCATGCGGATCGCCGCCACGGCCTTCGAGTCCCAGCAGGGCATGACCATCACCGATACCCACAATGTCATTTTGCGGGTCAACCGTGCCTTCACCGACATCACAGGCTACTCTGCCCAGGAGGCGGTGGGGCAAACACCACGCCTGCTGAGTTCCGGGCGCCACGACCCCCACTTTTATCAGGCCATGTGGCACGACATTCAGCAGACGGGAAAGTGGCAGGGTGAAATATGGAACCGTCACAAAGATGGCAACGTCTTTCCGGAATGGCTGACCGTCACTGCCGTCACCAATGAGGCAGGTCAGGTCACTCACTATGTCGGCGCTTTCAGTGACATCAGTCAAAAGAAGGAAGCCGAGAGTCAGATCAAGAATCTGGCCTTTTATGACCCGTTGACCGAGTTGCCCAACCGTCGGCTGCTGCTGGACCGACTGGAGCAGGCATTGGCGGGGGGCGCTCGACACAAAAAAGTCGGTGCACTGCTGTTCATTGACCTGGACAACTTCAAGAACATCAACGACACGCTGGGCCATCAGAAGGGTGACTTGTTGCTGCAGCAGGTGGCCAAACGCCTGTGTGCCAGCGTGCGTGAGGGTGACACGGTCTCGCGGCTCGGTGGTGACGAGTTTGTGCTGATGCTCGAAGAAATGGGCGACACTGCGCCGGAGGCGGCGGCACAGGCCGAAGTGGTCGGTGCGAAACTGCTGCAGGCCATTGGCGCAACGTATGTGATTCATCAGCGCGAATGCCGCACATCACCCAGCATCGGTGTTGCCCTGTTCACGGATCAGACCGAAAGTGTGGATGAATTGCTCAAACGCGCCGACATGGCCATGTACCAGGCCAAGGCGGCCGGGCGCAACACGGTGCGTTTTTTTGACCCGCGAATGCAGGCGGTGGTCGAAGCCAATGCGGTGATGGAAAGCGATTTAAGGCAGGCCCTGTCGCAACAACAGCTGAGCCTTCATTACCAGGCGCAGGTCGCTCCAGATGGCACCATCGTCGGTGCAGAAGCTCTCGTTCGCTGGCGACATCCCGTCAAAGGCATGATCTCTCCGGGTGAGTTCATTCCCGTTGCCGAGCAAACCGGGTTAATTCTGCCGCTAGGTCGATGGGTCTTGGAGACGGCCTGCAAACAGATCAGCCTCTGGTCAGAGCAACCTGGGCTCGGTGATCTGACGTTGTCGGTTAACGTCAGTGCCTTGCAATTTCGTCAGCCCGACTTCGTGGACCAAGTGCTGCAGATCCTGGCTCAAAGCAGTGCCAAACCGCAAGGACTGAAGCTCGAGCTCACGGAAAGCCTGCTGGTCAAAGATGTGGAGGACATCATCACCAAGATGACCGCACTCCAGGCCGTGGGGGTCGAATTTTCCCTCGACGACTTTGGCACGGGGTACTCATCATTGGCTTACCTGAGCCGCTTGCCCCTGGCACAGCTGAAGATTGATCAGGGTTTTGTCAGGGACATTGAATCCAGCGAAAACGCAGTCGCCATTTGTGCCGCAACCATCAGTCTGGCCCACAGTTTGAAGATGAAGGTTGTCGCCGAAGGCGTTGAGACCGGTGCACAACGTTATTTTCTGGGCACCGTGCACCATTGTGACCTGATGCAGGGTTACCTCTTCAGTCGGCCCCTGCCGCTTGACCAATTCGAGCAGTTCGCTCAGGCGAAACAATCGACTGGTAGCAAGCGATCAGCTGGCCTTGGTGTGCCGTAGCGCATCCCGGAGCTGCTGCACCTTGATCGCGAGCGAATCGGCAAACTCTTCCATCGACTGCCCGCTGCCTTCATACGCTTTCACCAGCGCCACTCGACGGGCACGCCGCTGCTCAACTTCGGCTATGGCATCTTCCAGCACCGCGCCAAGTGCCTCTTCGGGCGCTGGCACTCTTGCCAAATAGTCCTGCCGGGACAGTCCCGCTGCCTCATAGGCGGCCATCAGCTGCGTGCGCAGCTTGGGCTTGAGATCTTCGGTGCTGCGCGCCTGGCGCCGATGAAACAACTCCACGATGGACAAAAAGACATGCTCTGGTGCCACATCATCGACCGGCTGGCCCTGCAGGTCATGGCGTTTCAGGCCACTGGCCACACTTTGCAGATAACGTGTCGAGCGGGTATGCACACCCAGTGCAGCCTTGAGCCCTTCGCGCTGGAAGGACTCGGGGTGTGCAGCCAATATCTCTTGAAAGACACCCAGCTTCAAGGGCAGGAAGTGCTGTCCAAAAAGCTTCGGGTAAAGCTCAAACAGCTTTTCCAACACCGGTGCCACCGCCGCAAAACGGTCTTTGCGTGGCGCAGTGGCCGATATCGGTTTAACCGCCGCAGCCGGAGTCGCTGCCTCCAACTGGGCGATGGGTTCAGGTGCAATGGATTCAATGTGTGTTTCAGTCATGGCAAAGCGCAGTTCAATGAACCCGCGATTGTCATCCAAAGTGTCACTTCGCTGGCATACTCAAGCCCATGAATTCTGCCCATTTGCCGCATAGCCAGTTGCGCCAGCCTGCGACCAGCGTGCTGGATCTGCTGGCACACTATCGTGTGGCCGACGGGCATTTTGACGAGCTGCACGCGCGAGGGCCGCTCGAGCCCGGCGTCGGATCATTGGATGCTTCTGTTTATGAAGCAACTAATCAAGATCAGGCAAGCGCTTGGCGGCGTTTTTTTGAGCAACTGGCGTCCGATACCTCACTGGAGATGGAGCAGCGCAGCGCAGCACTGGCGCGTCAGGTGCGGGACAACGGGGTGACCTACAACGTCTATGCCGACGAAAACGGGCCGCAGCGACCGTGGTCACTCGATTTGTTTCCTTTGGTCGTTGACCCATCAACCTGGAACCGCATCGAAACCGGGGTGCAGCAACGGGTCCGTTTGCTTGAGTCGGTGATGGCCGACGTTTATGGGGCGCAGGACTTGCTGCGTTCAGGCTTGCTGCCACCGGCATTGGTACAGGGGCATCCGGGCTATGTGCGGGCCATGCATGGGGTCAAACCGGTGGGTGGCCGTTATCTGCACATTGCGGCCTTTGATCTGGCGCGCGGCCCCGACGGCAACTGGTGGGTGGTGGGGCAGCGCACGCAGGCGCCTTCAGGACTGGGTTATCTGCTGGAGAACCGGTTGGCTATTTCAGCACAGTTCGCGCCCGCTTTCGAAGCGCTCAATGTCCAGCGGCTGGCGGGCACCTACCGGGCACTGATGGACGGCCTGCGCGCCTGCAGCCCCCATGGAGCCCAGGCGCACCTGGCCCTGCTGACCCCGGGTCCTTACAACGAAACCTATTTTGAACACGCTTACCTGGCCCGCTATCTGGGTTTGACCTTGGTCGAAGGGAGCGACCTGCTGGTTCGCGATGAGCAGCTTTTTTTGAAAACCCTCAAAGGGCTGGTCCCGGTACACGGGCTGCTGAAACGGGTGGATGACCAGTATCTCGACCCGCTCGAATTGCGCGCCGACTCCTCGCTGGGTGTGCCGGGCTTGCTGCAGGCGATCCGGGCAGGCAATGTTCTGGTCGCCAATGCGCCGGGTTCGGCCTTTCTGGAATCACCTGCGTTGCTGGGTTTTTTGCCGGCCTTGTCGCGCCAGCTCACTGGCGAGGAACTGTCCTTGCCGGCGCTGCCCACCTGGTGGTGTGGTGAGCGTAGTGCCATGCTCGATGCCCTGCCACGCCTGCGTGAGTGTGCGGTCAAACCAACTTACCCAGGCTCGACCAGCCACGCCAGCTTTGATGCGTTGCTGGGTGCCCGGCAGACGCCCAAAGCGCTTGATGAATGGGCGGGTCGTATTCTGCGCCACCCCGAAGAACACACGATTCAAGCTTACACCCCGTTGTCGCAGATGCCTACCTGGCATAGCGGGCACGCATCAGCGGGCGAGTCCGGTGCCCTGCTGGCGCGCTCAGTGATGCTGCGGGTGTTTGCGGTGTCGGACGGTCCACAGGGGTGGCGGGTGCTGCCAGGCGGTCTGGCCCGCGTTGCCAGTGCCGGTGAGGAGATCGCGTCGATGCAGCGGGGTGGCAGCAGCGCCGACGTTTGGGCGCTCACTCAGGGCGATGTGGACCACAGTACCCTGCTGCAGCCGCACCTGACGCCTGAAAGTCTGATGCAACGCAAGCGCCTGATCACCAGTCGCGCTGCGGAAAATCTTTATTGGCTGGGCCGATACACCGAGCGCACCGAAAACACGCTGCGTTTGGCGAGTCTGACCCTCGAGTGTCTGCATGGCGAAGAGCAGAACTCGCCGCCGTTGCTGGCCTGGCTGGGACAGATGGCGCAAATCAATACCCTGGTGCTGCCGGGTGTGCCGACACCGGCCCAGGCAGCGCGCGTTTTTGAGCGTTCCCTGATCGACAGTCTGGGCAGTACCGACGGTGCCACCAGTGTCGGGTATTACCTGCGCGCGCTCAAAATGGCGGCGTCCAGCGTCCGTGAACGCTTGTCGCAGGAGCACTGGCGCATCATCACGCGAGCCGAAGAAGAGCTGTTTCACCGCTTTGCCGATCACCGTCGGCGCAGCGAGCGGTCCAGTTTGCAGGCGCGTCAGATTCTTCGCGACACAGGCGAGCACATGGCCGCCATTACCGGCTCGCAAACCGATCGGATGACGCGAGACGATGGTTGGCGCCTGCTGAGCATTGGCCGGCACATTGAACGACTGGCGTTTTTGTCCTCGTCCCTGAGTTGCGCCCTGCGCTGTGGCAGCCTGGAGTCCGAGGGCGGCTTTGATGCCATGATTGAGCTGTTTGACAACGCCATCACCTTTCACGCGCAGTTTCAGCAAAGCCGCGACATGGCGGCGCTGATCGACCTGCTGGTGATTGACCGCGACAACCCACGCTCGGTCTCATGGGTTGCACACACCTTGCGCGGACGCCTGGCCAAGCTGGCGGGCAGTGAGCCAACCGAGCTCAGCGCGTTGTCTTTGAAAGTGCCCAACCCCAATGCCTGGGGCTTGGCCCAGTTGTGTGAACGCACGCCTGATTTGGCGACACCGCTCGAGGATATGCTGCCGGTCATGGCAACCGGAGTACCGCCACGCTACGATCTGTTGCGCGAATTGTTGCGCCAGTGCAACGTCGCTGCTTACGCGGTGTCTGAAGAAATCAGCGCTACCTATTTCACCCATTCCGGCTTGGCCAATCGCAGTCTGGGTGCGTCATGAGGCTGCAGATCACCCACGACACGGTCTACGACTACAGTCCGGCGGTTGAAACTGCCCAGCACATGGTGTACCTGACGCCGCTGGATTCACCGACACAACGCTTGCTCGAACATCGTCTCGATATTCAGCCCAGGCCTGAGACGGTTCGCGTGATGCACGATGTATTTGGCAACACGCGCGGGTTTTTCTCTTTGCAGCTGGCACATCGACAGTTGCATGTGCAGGCGTTCAGCCAAGTGCAAACCCAGCCCAGTCTTCTGCCCGACAGTCGAATCGCCTGGGAGCTGGTACGTGAGCGCTTTCGTTATAACGCGGGGTCTACCTTTGATGCGGCCAATGAGTTTGTTTTTCCGTCATCGATGGTGCCTTGTCAGAGTGAGTTTGCTCAATATGCGCGTCCCAGCTTTGCCACGGGGGTCGGATTGCTCGCCGCCGCCGTCGATCTGATGAATCGCATTCACCGCGAATTCACGTATGAGAGTCAGAGCACCGAAATCAATACGCCGGCACTCCAGGCATTGCAGCAACGTAAGGGCGTATGTCAGGATTTTGCGCACATTTTTGTCGCCTGTTTGCGCGCGTTGGGATTGGCAGCGCGATATGTCAGTGGCTATCTGTTGACGGTGCCCGCGCCCGGAGCGCTCAAGTTGCGGGGCAGCGACGCCTCGCATGCCTGGGCCAGTGTGTATGTGCCTGATTTGCCGGAAGGGCAACGCTGGGTGCATCTGGACCCCACCAATGACCGTGCTGGCTGGCACAGTCCGGGCGAGGACTACGTGGTGCTTGCGGTGGGACGCGATTTTTCAGACGTATCCCCCATGCGCGGGGTCATCCATGGCGGGGCCAACCATATTCTGACGGTTGGGGTGACCGTCGAGCCCATGACGGCGACCGTGCCCGAACCCGCTTCGCGTGATGCACAGTTTCAGACGCAGTCGCGCCTGTCAGGGTCAAACCAAAGCCAAAGCCAAAGCCAGAGTCAGTCCTAACAATTTATATAGCAAACAAGTCTTATAGAATAAGCGCCAGGGTCAGTTTTTATCAATAATTCAAAGGAGTTTTCATGAGTGTGTATGCGAAACTTGCCGAACTCGGCATCACCTTGCCACCGGTGGCTGTGCCGGCCGCCGCTTATGTGCCATTTGTGCAAACTGGCAGGCTGGTGTTCCTGAGTGGCCATCTTGCCAAGCAAGACGGCAAAGTCTGGGTGGGCCAACTGGGCAAAACCGTGAGTACCGAAGAAGGCAAGGCCGCCGCCCGTAGCATCGCCATTGAACTGTTGGGCACCCTGCACGCTGCTGTCGGTGACCTGAACCGGGTCACCCGCATCGTCAAGCTGATGTCACTGGTGAATTCCACCCACGACTTCACTGAGCAACATCTGGTCACCAACGGTGCCAGTGAACTGATCGCCCAGGTGTTCGGTATCCGGGGTGCTCACGCCCGAAGCGCCTTTGGTGTGGCCCAGATCCCGCTGGGTGCCTGTGTTGAGATCGAGATGATTGCCGAGGTCGAAGCATCCGTGTAGGACTTGTGCGCATCGTCGCACGTCAATCAAAACGTCTCCCAACCCTCATCTGCGGCTGCCGCCTTGGCGGGTGCGGGGGCTGCTTTGGCCGGCGCTGGCTTGTTGGCCAGCATGGGCCGGGCAGCAGGCCTGGCTTGAGTGCCAGAGGCATTGCCCAGTTTTTTGGGCGCTGGCGTGGCGGCGAGTTGCGCCGGTCGTGGGCGCGGCAACTGAGTCGCACGCTGATGTGACAACTGGGCCGGCCGGGGAGTGACATCGCGCATCGGCATTTGCCGCATCGCCAGCTGGTTGTGGCCCGTCTTGAACGCCGCCACAGCTTGTGCCAGTTGTTGTGCCTGATCGCGCAGGCTCTCTGCCGCAGCGGCGCTTTGCTCAACCAGAGCAGCATTTTGCTGCGTCATTTGGTCCAGATTGCCAATGGCATGGTTGATACCAGAAATCTCTGAACTTTGTTCGTTGGAGGTCGAGGTGATCTGGCCTATCACCGACGCGACCTGACGGACAGACTGCACGATGTCATTCATGGTGACACCTGCATCCGACACCAGCTGCGTGCCTGAAGACACCTTGTCGACCGACGTATTGATCAGCATCTTGATCTCTTTGGCGGCCTCGGCACTGCGCTGCGCCAGGCTGCGCACCTCACTGGCCACCACGGCAAACCCCCTGCCCTGTTCACCCGCGCGCGCTGCCTCGACCGCAGCGTTGAGTGCCAGGATGTTGGTTTGAAAGGCAATGCCGTCAATGACTCCGATGATGTCGGCAATCTTGCGACTGCTGGTGTTGATGTCTTCCATGGTGCTGACCACCTGCCGCACCACCTCGCCACCCCGCTCGGCCACCGACGAGGCATTGGCCGCCAACTGACTGGCCTGGCGGGCATTGTCAGCGCTGACTTGCACGGTTTGTGTCAAGTGCCCCATGCTGGACGCAGTGGATTGCAGATTGCTCGACGTTTGCTCGGTGCGCGATGCCAGATCGTTGTTGCCAGCGGCAATCTGGTTGCTGGCGCTGGCAATGCCATCGGTACTCTGGCGCACCTGGTTGACCATCTGCCCGAGCGACTGGTTCATGCTGCTCAGCGATTTCATCAACTCGCCAAACTCGTCGCTGCGCGATGTATCGATTTGCATGCTGAGATCACCCTGGGCAATTTTTGCTGCGAGTTCATTCGCCACAATCAATGGCTGCCGAATCGACCGGATCAACCAGGCCGCACCGGCCAGAATGCCAACAACCAGTAAAAACATCAGGCCACTGGCTAGAAAAATCAGGTCTTTGGCACGTTGACCGTAACTGGCTTTGAGCGCATCGTAGGACTGCTCTTGCGCCGCCACAAAATCAAGCTGGGACTTTTGATACGCGTCCATGGCAGGCTGATACACCGTACTGAGCGTGGTGGCCAATTCTTCCGTCAGGCCGTCAGCACGCTGCTTCATGGCGATTGCCCGGGCATCGAGTACCCGTTTACGGTGATCTGCAATGGTCTCCAACATCTTGCGATCTTGAGCCGTCAGGTCACCAGCTTCGATCCCTTGCTGGATCTTGCCGATCTGAGCGGAGGTTACCGCCAACGCGTCCTTCAGCCCGTCCGCAACCGCCGGATCACTGCCAAGCAGCACGGCATGCGATCGGGCGGCATTGGTTTGCGTCAGGCCGGCCCACTGAATGGCCTGTTTGGTGCGCGAGTTGAGCTTGTCAAGTGCCTCATTGCTGGCAGCACGATCACTGGAAGACCGCCATGCGGTAAAGCCCACCACCACCAGAATACCCAGCACAATCGCAAAGCTGGACAGCCACAACTTGGAAGCAAGGCGAAGATTGAGCAGGTTCATGGGTATCTCCAGGGTTCTTGACGACAAGCCGAGCACAGAAAGTCAGTCAGATTCAAAGACGCTGATCTTAGCGCGCTGTACCGGACGCAGGCCACTCAAATTCGAGAAACATCCTGATCAGCGACTGCTGCAAGCTGCGATAAACTCACCAGTTGGGGTGCGATTTCGTGCAACGGCACCAGAACAAAGGCGCGTTGGAGCATCCGGGGGTGTGGCAAAGCCAGTTCGATGCTGTTGAACTGACAATCGTCAAACAACAAGATGTCAATATCCAGTGTCCTGGGGGCATTGCGAAACGGTCGCTCGCGACCTGCAAGCAACTCCAGGTTCTGCAGCGCTGCCAGCAAATCATGCGGCGTCATGCCGGTCGCGATCGACACCACTGCATTGACAAAATCCGGACCTTTTGCATCCACCGGCGCAGTACGGTAAAAACTGGAGCTATTCTGCAGTTGAGTTAACGGCAACTGGCCAATTTGTCCGATCGCCCAGCTCAGCGTCGCCAACGCATCACCCAGATTGGCACCCAGTCCCAGATAAACTGGCACCGTCATCAGGTCTCAGACGCCGGGCCGGGGTCTCCACCCTGACCATTGCCGCTACCCGTATGGGCGCCTTGTGGGTTGCGCCGACGTCGGCGACGTTTGCGCGGAGCAGTGGTCTCTGATGCGCCCACAGCGGCTGGATCAGTCGCGCTCGGCAATGGCATGTCGGCGGCATCAACGGCGTGCGCTTTGGGCAATCGGGCCACCCGTGGTGCCCGCTGGCGCTGTTGCTGTTCCAGTTTGACCTCATCGACCATGTCACGACGCAGGTTGTCGTCGGCCATGCTGAACTCCTCCCACCAGTCAGACAGCACTTCGTCGAGTTCGCCGTTCTCGGCACGCAGGCGCATGAAGTCAAACGCAGCGCGGAAACGGGGTTGCTCCACCAGCCCGAATGGTGCGCTGCCTACCCGCTTCTCAAAGCGGGGCTGCATCAGCCAGATCTCGCGCATGTCACCGGCCAGCTTGCCTCGGCCTGAAACATCGCCGATACGCGCTGCAAATACGTCCTCAATGGCGTCCACCAGGGCCGGGTGGGCATGCTGGCTCTGTTGGTGCACCGCCCATCCATCTCGAACATCTGCCCACAAGGCGCACGCCAGCAAAAAGCTAGGAGCCACCGGCTTACCTTCGCCGACACGGCGGTCGGTGTCTTGCAACGCGGCATGAACAAAGGGTGTGTCCGCGCGTTGCACCACCACGTCAAGCAGCGGATAAATGCCCTGCGCCATGCCCAGTGCCCTGAGTTGGGCAATTGACGCCAGCGAATGGCCGGTTTGCAATAGCTTGAGCATCTCGTCAAACAACCGGCTTTGCGGCACATCGGCCAGCAATTCCCGCGACTTGATCAGTGGGGTCGCGGTCTTTGGGTCCAGCGAGAAACCCAATGGATGCAGTTTGGCCGCAAAACGTACCGCCCGGATGATGCGTACCGGGTCTTCGCGATACCGTGTCGCTGCGTCGCCAATCATCCGGATGACCCGTGCTTTGGCGTCCTTGATACCGTGATGGTAGTCCACCACAATCTCACGCTGCGGGTCGTAGTACATGGCATTGATGGTGAAGTCGCGCCGCGCTGCGTCTTCTTCCTGGGGACCCCAAACGTTGTCGCGCAGCACCCGACCGGTGGAGTCGACAGCGTGCTTCATGCCAGCCAGGTCATTCTTGCTGGTTTTCTCATTGCCCGCCACCTGTTCAGCTGCGGCATTGTCGAGGTAGGCCCGAAAGGTCGAGACCTCGATCACCTCGTGCTCGCGCCCGCGACCGTACACCACATGAACAATGCGAAAACGCCGCCCGATGATGAAGGCGCGACGAAACAGGTTCTTCACCTGTTCGGGAGTGGCGTTGGTCGCGACATCAAAATCCTTGGGCGCCAAGCCCAGCATTAGGTCGCGCACCGCACCGCCTACGATATAGGCCTCAAAACCGGCATCTTTGAGTGTGCGCAGCACATTCAGCGCCCGGTCATCCACCAGCTTGGGGTTGATGCCATGAACCTCGGGGCCGATCTCCTCACGTTTTCCGAAAGGATTTTTGGCTTTGGCGGGAGACTTGCCCAGTAGTTTGTCGATGAATCTTTTAATCATTGTGTAATTCCGTGGAAGCCCGCTTGCCTTGGCAAAGAAAGACGCCGATGCTCACGCAAAGAGCTCGAGTATGCGCCAGCCACGCGCCAGGGCGATCGCACGCAGGCGCTCGTCCGGGTTGGTTGCCACTGGATGGTTGACGTGTTCGAGCAACGGCAGGTCGTTGATCGAGTCCGAATAGAACGTCGTTTCCACATCGTCCCAGCCGAGTTGGCGCTGTGTCAGCCATTGCTGTACGCGGGTGATTTTGCCCTCACGGAAGGACGGCGTTCCCTCAATCTCGCCGGTAAACCAATGACTCTGTGGGTCGCGGGCCAGATTGACCGCAATCAGTTCGGATACCCCAAAGGCGTGGGCGATCGGGCGGGTGACGAACTCATTGGTGGCGGTTACGATCAGCACGCCATCACCCGCCATCTGATGCCGTCGCACCAGCTGAAGGGCTTGGGGATGGATCACTTTCTGAATCACATCCCGCATGAAGAGGCTGTGAACTGCCTCTGACTTTATAGCACTGTGCTGGCGCAGTGCCTGCGTGGCAAAGCGAATGTAGGCATGAATGTCCATTGTGCCGGCGCGATACTGAGCGAAAAATTCCTCGTTGCGGCGGTTGAAATCGCTGGGGTCATTCCAGCCCAAGGCAGTGGTGAAAACACCCCACTCGTAGTCCGAATCGACCGGAATCAGCGTATGGTCCAGATCAAAAAGTGTCAGTTTCATCGTATCGGGCCCGTTCAGGCATTGTCCATCATGGTTTTGATCAAGGGGATGGTAATGGCCCGGCGCGTTTGCAGGGCATAACCGTCCATCAGATCCAGCAGTTCCATCAAACTGCCCAGGTCGCGGCTGAAGCGGGTCAGCATGAAAGCCATCACTTCGTCACTGAGCTGCAAGCCGCGTGATTGGGCGCTGGCGCGCAGCACGGCCCGGCGATCAGATTCGTCCAGCGGATGCAGCGCAAATACATGGCCCCAGCCCAGACGGGTGCGCAGATCGTCACGCAATGGCAGGTCAGCTGGCGGCAATCGACCCGCGGCGATGACCGCTACCCGATGGGTTTGCGCGTTGATAAACCAATTGAAGGCGAGGTGCTGGCGACCCGAATCGAATGCCTGAACGTCATCCATCAGCACGGCAGACCAGTGTTCGTCAAACTCGCCAGGCGTTGGGTCAGAGGCATCCAGCCAGCCCACCGTCTGCCCCAGCGCGGCCAAACTCGCACCAACCGCACGCAGCAAATGGGTTTTGCCGCTACTGTTGTCGCCCCACAAATAAGTCGGAACCGGGGAACGCACGCTGCCGATGCCCGATTGTCCAAGCCAGATTTGCAGATGTTGCCATGCGGCGAGATTGGGGCCGGCGCAAAAATTGGCCATTGTGGGGCCCTGGCCCAAGCGCATGTCGAGCACCAGTTGCTGCATCATCGGATGCTCATTCCTGGTACAGCGGACTGCTCATATAGGCCGTGCGCAAACGGCGGATGGCAACCAACAAAACTGCACTCAGCGGCAACGCGATCAACACGCCGACAAAGCCCAGCAGATGCCCAAAGGCCATCAGGGCAAAAATCACGGCCAGCGGGTGCAGGCCGATGCGCTCACCGACCAACCGAGGAGTCAGGACAAAGCTCTCCAGCAACTGCCCCAGTCCATACACCACTGCCACCATCACCAGCACACTCACATGTCCGGCTTGCGCCGAAAACTCGAGAAACCCGGCCAGAAATGCCAAAATCAAACCCAAACCAAAGCCCACATAGGGAATCGCCACCGCCAGACCGGTAAACACACCAATCGGCAAGGCCAGATCGAGTCCAAACAGGGCCAAGCCGACGCTGTAAAACACCGCCAACACCAGCATCACCAGAATCTGCCCGTGCAGGTATTGGCCCAGTACATCATCGGCCTCGTGGGTGAAACTGTCGACGGCTGGACGCATTCCTGGTGGAACCAGAGTGTGCAAACTATCCTCCAGACGTCGCCAGTCCATCAACAAATAAAACAGGACCACCGGGATCAGCACCGCGTTTCCTAACACCGACAGTGCCACACTGCCGCCCATTTTGACCGAGGCCAACAGTTGCCCCACGCTGTCTTGCATGTTGGTACTGAGGTGTTCCATCAAAACCCCCCGGATTCCCACCACGTCAAGCGACACATGCAAGCCCAGCGCGGCCAGTTTTGGCGACAAAAAATCATTGACCTGATGTAAGAGTGGTGGTACCTGCTCGCGCAGCAATGGCATCTGTTTGACCAGAATTGGCACAATCAGCAAGGCAATAGACAACAACAACAGCAAAAACACCAGTTCCACCAGCACCACCGCAAGCAGGCGTGGCAATCGGCCCTGCCCCAGTTTGTCCAGCCAGTCAACCACTGGTGTCAAGGCATACGCCAGAATAGCCGCCACCACAAACGGTGTGAGCACTGGCGCCAGCAACCAGAGTACGGTCACCAGGCCCAGCAAGACCGCAGCCCATGCTGCGGCACGCTTTTGTGTAGAAGTGAATTGCATCAGCAGGCGGTACTCTAAAATCGGTACAAATTCTATCGGGCTTGGACGATGCGACAGATTCGCCGTGCAGCCCTGTCATTGACCCCACCCCATTCGCTCGGATCGAAATCCACATGACTGCATCCACTACACCCCCCAGCGCTCTTTCTTACAAGGATGCTGGCGTTGACATCGACGCGGGCGACGCCCTGGTTGAACGCATCAAGCCGCTCGCCAAAAAGACCATGCGTGAGGGCGTACTGGCCGGTATCGGCGGTTTTGGTGCCCTGTTTGAGGTACCCAAACGCTTCAAGGAACCGGTGCTGGTTAGCGGAACTGACGGGGTCGGCACCAAGCTCAAACTCGCTTTTGAATGGCAAATGCACGACACAGTGGGCATTGACCTGGTTGCGATGAGCGTCAATGATGTGCTGGTGCAAGGTGCTGAACCCTTGTTCTTTCTGGATTATTTTGCCTGTGGCAAGCTCGATGTCGACACGGCTGCGGCGGTGGTGGGTGGTATTGCCAAAGGGTGCGAATTGTCCGGTTGCGCGTTGATTGGTGGCGAAACGGCCGAGATGCCTGGTATGTACCCGGCTGGTGAGTACGATCTGGCCGGCTTTGCCGTCGGTGCAGTAGAAAAGTCCAAGATTCTGACTGGCGCGCAAGTGCAACCCGGCGATGTTGTGCTGGGCCTGGCGTCCAGTGGGGTGCATTCCAACGGCTTCAGCCTGGTGCGCAAGTGTATTGATCGGGCACAGGCAGCCGGATCCATTCCAGCAACACTGGACGGCAAACCGTTCAAGGACGCCTTGATGGAACCGACCCGCCTCTATGTCAAGAACGTGCTTGCTGCACTGGCCCACCACCCGATCAAGGCCCTGGCGCACATCACCGGCGGCGGTCTGCTGGAAAACATTCCGCGCGTACTGCCTGAAGGTACAGCGGCACATCTGGTCAAAGGCAGCTGGCCACAAAGTGAACTGTTTGCCTGGCTGCAAGCCACTGCTGGCATTAATGACTTTGAAATGAACCGTACCTTCAACAACGGTATTGGCATGGTGGTGGTCATCGATGCCAATCACGCTTCAGCATGTGCCGACCAGTTACGCCAAGGAGGCGAAACCGTCTACCAGATTGGAGTTATAGCTCCGATCAACGGTGGTGGTGCTGTTGAAATTGGCAAAGCTTAAGAAATGAGGTTCGAAAACTGCAGAGTGACAGTGGTACCAACACCGAGTTCGCTGTCTATAGTCACACTTCCTCGGTGCAAAGCCATAATTTCAGAGACGATGGCCATCCCAAGTCCGGTACCAGGAACCTTGCCAGAGGTGTCTGCACGGTAAAAGCGTTCCCCGACGCGTGCCTTTTGTTTCGAAGTCATACCGATTCCACGGTCGCTTACACTGATCGCTACGCCCTCAGCGCGCTGGTCAATCTGGATCAACACGCCAGTCGGCACCATAGAGTACTTGTAGGCATTAGAAATCACGTTTAGCAGGGCTTGCGACGCTTTCTTTGGATCCACGACAAAGTTAAGTTCTTGGCTTGGCGCGATGATGCTTGGCGCCATTCGATCGTTTGGCAACCTGTAACTGGCAACGACTTCGTTCACCAAATTCGTTACCGATATCATCTGCATCACAAAGTCCTTACCACGGCGTGCCTCAATACGTGCCAGGTCCAGCAGTTCATTCAGAATCGACGCCATAAGCTCAGACTGCCTGTGGATGATTCCGAGAAACTCCTTCCTGCTCGCCTCATCTACCTCTTCCCCTAACAGCATTTCCGCAAAGCCATAAATACTGGCCATCGGAGTGCGCAGTTCGTGTGCCGCGGTGCTTAGAAATTCGCTTTTGAGACGGTCAACCTCCGTTTCGATGGTTATATCCCGCAAGTGAAGTATTTGCGACACAGGTTGTTCCCTGGACTCCCGCAAACCAAGTGACAACACCCGAGTTTGCCCACCCGGTTGCCCAGCTTGCGGAGAGATCTCAATCACATGGCGTTTGGCTAGTCTGTTTTCAGACTTTGATTCTGCGCGCAAGGCAGCTATCCCAGAGAATCTGGCATCCTTGGTACAGAGATCGGCGAGTTGCATGGAAAACGCAGTTTCATCGAGCCCAAGAACCTGTTCCTCGCTAAGCCCTGTCATGCTGGTGAACGCTGGGCTGATGTATTTGACCACGTGAGAGGTATCAAAGGACACGAATCCGTCCGGGCTGAGTGCAAAGATCGCGTCAAGTTGTGCACTATGCTCATTCACCAGTGCCTGGGCGGCTTTGCGGGCGGTAATGTCGATGCGGTTGCCGACGGTAAAGCCACTTGGTGTTCGGGATTCGACAATCAGTAGCCAACGCCCATCAGCAAGGCGCTGTTCGATCACCTCACCGCTGGCCGCCTGATGTTGCCGCAGCCGTTGAATGACCCATTCTTCGATGTCGCCATTGGCAGCAGCGTACTGGCCTCGTAGGGCACCACCTCGGATGATTTCTTCAAAGGTATTGCCTTCTACTATGAGGTCTTGGCTGGTTTCGTAGATTCGTTTGTAAGACTCATTGCATAGATAGAGCCGGTCGTTTTCATCGTAGATTGTGAACCCCTGTGCAATGCTGTTAACCGACTCACGCAGCAACTGGTTTGACCGTTCCGCTTCCAGCTGGGCAGCCTTGCGTTCACTGATATCAACAAAACTGCCAACCATTCGGACTGGATTGCCATGTGCATCACGTTCAACGACATCTCCCCGATCTTCGACCCATACGAGTTGACCATCGCTTAGCTGCATGCGGTGCTCGCTTTGGTAGCGTCCTCCTCCCGCCAGGCACGAGTGCAGCTTTTCAATGA
>NZ_JAGPBB010000068.1 GCF_018063565.1 Rhodoferax sp. | reverse complement strand
GACCCCAACAGCGAGATCGCCAAGATATTGAAAGCCGAGAAGTCCTGGCGCCTGCAGGAGGAAAAGGGCACCAAACCCAATGTGCATTACATTGGCAAGTACAGCCCACGAGCCTGATCGTCGATCTGGCCAAGCCCTGTAACTCCACCAACACTTATGTCCGACTACCAGCCTGACGAGTCCACCGCACGGGTGGATCTTTTGCGATTTTTGTCCGCGTGTTATTACGAGCCAACCGCCGAATTTGCCGAGGAAAAGCTGTTTGACTCGATCGTTGCGGCAACGCGTCAGGCCCACCCGGAGCTGGCTGGTTTGGCAAGTGAACTGGGGCAGGCGTTTGCAGGCGAGAGCTTGCAGACGTTGCTGGTGGACTATACGCGGTTGTTTTTAGGGCCGATGAAGGCGTTGGCCAGTCCGTACAGTACTTCATGGTTACCAACACCCATGGTGGGTGATGAGGTGTCGCCACCAGTCGTTCTGGACTTGTATGCCGAGGGTGGCTTTGAAGTCGATGCTGAGTTGGCCGAACTGCCCGATCATGTGGCAATTGAGTTGGAGTTTTTGTACCTGCTCTCTTTCAACCAGCGACAGGCTGATTTGCAGGGAAACTTCACCGACTACGCCGCCATGACCAAACTGCGCGCGCGCTTTATGGATGAGCACTTGAGTATTTGGATCAGCCCTTTCGCAAAAGCAGTCAAGGAACATGCAGAAACCGGCTTTTACCGAGTTTTGGCAGACCTGACCCAGGGTGTCATTCAACGCGAATTGGCCCATGTCAGCGTCGACTAGAGCAAAGCTCGCTGGGCCTCCCTCGTGTGGTTTCGCAGGTTTTGGGTGTTTGTGTGCAGCAAGACATTGAAAGAGATTTTTTTGAGAACGGCATCAATGTGGGTCTTGGTCCCAGCAGCGGCATGGTTTCTGGTCTCGGCGGCAATTGCACAGCAAGCCGTGGATGTGGAGGCCGCCAAGGCACTGGCCAGAACCAACGATTGTTTTAAGTGCCACGCAGCTGACAAAGATAAACGGGCGCCTTCGATGCAAAAGATTGCTGCCAAGTTCAAAGGTGTGCCTGATGCCCAGGCCAGGGTCATTCAACACATCACGTCTGGTCCCATGGTCAAACTGACGGACGGGAGCGAAATCAAGCACAAGATCATCCATGCCAGCGATGCGAAAGAGCTTGAGAACATCGCCGACTGGTTTCTGTCTCACTGACATTGACAAGTCGACCTTCGCCATGGTGAGCCACCTGTCGCTTGCATCGTTCGACTGCGTCTACTTCGTTGAGGCACGTCAGCCATGAAAATATTTGGTATCGCCGGACACTCCGGCATGGGAAAGACCACCCTTCTGGAGCGACTGGTGCCCGAGATCACCTCTCGCGGTTTGGTGGTGTCACTGATCAAGCACAGCCACAAAGCCATTGACATCGACCGCCCCGGCAAAGACTCGTACCGGCTGCGCGAATCCGGCTGCAAAGAGGTGTTGTTACTGGGCAATGACCGCTGGGCCTTGATGCACGAACTGCGCGGAGCGCCTGAGCCACCGCTGGAGTACCTGCTGGAACGGCTACAACACTGTGACCTGGTCCTGATTGAAGGCTTCAAACACGGCAACTTTCCAAAACTTGAAGTGTGGCGCGCGTCACTGGGCCAACAAACCCTGTGGCCAGACTGGCCAGGCATTGTGGCCATTGCCAGCGACAAACCGCCCGAGTCGGCGGCGCAAATGGCGGTGACACCGGGCTTGTCGCATCTGGACCTGGCAAACACTCAGTCTATCGCCGAGTTTGTGTTGTTGCATGCCATTGAGCGCTGACGAATGTCGTTAAAAATCCGTCCGTGCTAAAAGTTGCAAGCAAAATAGGTCGATAGCCTTTTTTGAATAAGTGTAATGCGCTACTAAATGAGAAGCGTCTTAGGCCCGCTCATACCACCCCTTGCTGCGATTAACGATGTTCACCACCAGCAGCATCACCGGCACCTCAATCAACACCCCCACCACCGTGGCCAGCGCCGCGCCTGAGTTAAAGCCAAACAGGCTGATCGCTGCCGCCACCGCCAGCTCAAAGAAGTTGGAGGCACCAATCAGCGCCGAGGGGCAGGCCACATTGTGCTTTTCACCCACTGCCCGGTTGAGCCAGTAGGCCAAGCCGGCGTTGAAGAACACCTGGATCAGGATCGGCACGGCCAGCAGCGCAATCACCAGCGGCTGCTTCAGAATGGCTTCGCCCTGAAACGCAAACAGCAGCACCAGCGTGGCCAGCAGTGCAGAAATGGACCATGGGCCGATGCGCGCCATCGCCGCATCAAAGGCCGCCTGCCCTTTTTGTAACAGGGACTTGCGCAGTATCTGGGCCACGATGACCGGAATCACGATGTACAAACCCACCGAAATCAGCAAGGTGACCCACGGCACGATGATGCTCGACAAGCCCAGTAAAAACGCCACCAGCGGTGCAAACGCCACCACCATGATGCTGTCGTTCAAAGCCACCTGGCTCAGTGTAAAAAGTGGGTCGCCCCCGGTCAGGCGGCTCCATACAAACACCATCGCCGTGCAGGGTGCCGCGGCCAGCAGAATCAGCCCGGCAATGTAGCTGTCGATCTGATCGGCCGGCAGCCAGGGCGCAAACAGCGTTCGGATGAACAGCCAGGCCAGAAATGCCATTGAAAACGGCTTGACCAGCCAGTTGATGAACAGTGTGACACCAATACCCTTGACGTGTTTGCGCACTTCACCCAGTGCCGAAAAATCAACTTTCAGTAGCATCGGAATGATCATGACCCAGATCAGCACGCCCACGGGCAGGTTGACCTGGGCCACCTCCATGCGGCCTATGGCCTGGAACACGCTCGGCAAAAATTGCCCCAGCGCGATGCCCGCCACGATGCACAAGGCCACCCATACCGACAAATAGCGCTCAAACACGCTCATCGGCGCGCCAACGGCTTGTTTGGCGGTCACTTCACATTGGGCGCTCATACGTTTACTCCTTGCTCAATTCACGTGCAGTGTTTTGCAACATGGTCTTGGCCAGCTTGTCGGCGGGCAGGCTGATCAGCAGTTCCAGGCGACGTTTGAGTGCGTGCAGGGTCTGGCGGAAGGCTTCCAGCTTTTGGGTGTCGGTGCCGTCACCGGCAGAAGGATCGGGGTAACCCCAATGCGCAGTGGCGGGCTGACCAGGCCAGTAGGGGCACACTTCGCCCGCGGCGTTGTCACACACGGTAATCACCAGGTCCATATGCGGTGCGTCTGGCTTGCCAAACTCGTCCCAGCTCTTGCTGCTCAGACCCTCGATGGAAATTCCTGCCTGCTGCAACACCCGCAAGCCCAGCGGGTTGGGCTGCTGGTTGTCACGCGGGCTGCTGCCCGCTGAAAAGCCCTTGAATCGCCCTCGACCAATGTGATTCAGGATGGCTTCAGCCAGAATGCTGCGGGCCGAGTTGTGGGTACACAAAAACAGGACGTTGAGCGCTTTGTCAGACATGGTGTGATTCCTAAAAGTTTAAAAGATCAAGGCAAGTTAGCAGCCATTTGTGACAATCTGGCGGCACCCACGGGTTCATCCTGCAGCAGGGGCACCAGCGCGTACCGTGTGGCGTGGTGGTGGGTCACCGCCTCAATTTCACGCAGTTCATTGTGGGCACGCTGCAACAGCAAGGGGGAGCTCACCCGGGCAGCGGCCACGCTGTTGTTGATGACCCAGGCCCAGGGCTCAATGCCGGCCCGGCGCAGGTCAGCCTGCAAATTGGCGGCTTCCAGCACTGGCGTGGTCTCGGCCAGGGTCACGATCAGCACCTTGGTTTGTTTGGCGTCTTGCAACTGCATCATGGGCGTGGTGAAGTGCCCGCCCGCACCCATCTGGCGCACGATGTCGCGGTGGTAGGCGCCGGTGGCATCCAGCAACAGCAGGGTATGGCCGGTGGGGGCCGTGTCCATCACCACAAACTTCTTGCCAGCCTCACGGATCACCCGCGAGAACGCCTGAAACACGGCAATCTCTTCGGTGCAGGGTGAGCGCAGGTCTTCCTCCAGCACGGCGCGCCCGGCGGCATCTAACTTGGCACCTTTGCTGGCCAGCACCTGGGCGCGGTAGGCTTCGGTGACATCATGTGGGTCGATGCGGCTCACGCTCAGGTGGGCAACCGCGCCGTGCAAGGTTTCCGTCAAATGCGCGGCCGGGTCGGAGGTGGTCAGATGCACCTCGTGGCCGCGCCGGGCCAGCTCGACGGCAATGGCTGCAGCCAGTGTGGTTTTGCCGACACCGCCTTTGCCCATGGTCATGACCAGGCCGTGGTCTGTCAGCGCGATGTCGTCGATCAGGGCCGGCAAGGTATGTTCAGCCATGGACCCAGCCGATAGGCCGTTCATTGTGGCGAGCAACGCGCGGTCATCCATGACCTCCTGAATCGCCACGTCGCGTGGCTCCTCGCGATGGCGAGGATCTTTAGCGTTTGAAGTGACCAGCAATTGCTTGAGTGCCGCCAGGCCAAACAGGTTAAACGGCTTGAGTTCGATGGTGTCCGTGGGCAACAAGCGCAAGACTTCAGGCAGCTTGGTCAACTCTGCCTGCTCGCGCTTAACGATGGCTTGTGCCAAGGGATCGTTGGCGGCTTCAGACTCTGGAAACGCCCCGTTGATCACCAGATACTGCCGGCTGAGCCCAAGGCTGGCCAGCTCGTCATGGGTGCGACCTGCTTCATTCAATGATGCGGCTTGCGCCCGTGCGACAAGGATCAGGCGGGTCTTTTGTGCATCAGCCAGGGCGTCCACGGCGGCTTTGTACTGGGTGCGTTGTTTTTCCAGCCCGGCCAGCGGCCCCAGACACGACGCATCCCCCTTGCCGTCTTCCAGAAACCCGCTCCAGGCTCCCGGCAACTGCAGCATGCGAATGGTGTGACCGGTGGGTGCCGTGTCAAACACGATATGGTCAAAGTCATGGGTGAGCGCACCATCAGTCAGTAGCGCGGTGAACTCATCGAACGCGGCAATCTCGGTGGTGCAGGCGCCTGAGAGCTGTTCTTCGATGCCCTTGACCACGCTCTCGGGCAACAGGCCGCGCACGGGGCCGACGATGCGGTCGCGGTAAGCCTGGGCAGCGGCCTGCGGGTCAATCTCAAGCGCACTTAGGTTCGGCACCTCGGGTACCGGCGTCAGCTGGTTGCCAATGCGGACGCCAAACACCTGCCCCACGTTGGAAGCCGGGTCGGTGCTGACCAGCAGCACATGTTTGCCAGCGCCGGCCAGCTCAATCGCTGTGGCACACGCGATTGATGTTTTGCCGACCCCGCCTTTGCCCGTGAAGAACAGAAAGCGCGGGGGCTGGTCAAGAAACTTCATCCGCAGCACTTTCCACCAGTGCAACAACGGCTGGCGGCGGCGTTTGCCGGGGCAGCAGCGGCAGTAACCAGGTCGGCAGCGCCAATCCAGCGCGCCAGGTCATCGCGGCTCGGGTAACGCCCGGCAAAAGCCACTTCACCGTCCACCAGGGTGATGGGCAAGGCCGATTCGCCCGATCGCTCCAGCAAGCCGCGTACCGCGGCACTTTCGGCAAACGCCATCGGCTGCTGGGCCAGATTAAAGCGCTCAATCTGCGCGCCCTGTTGTTTGGCCCAGTCCACATCAGCTGAGAAATCGACCAGCTTCTGGTCCACATCGGTCCCACACACGCCGCTGCTGCAGCACAGGGCCGGGTCAAAGACTTGAATATTTTTCATGATGGCACTCGCTTGGTTTGATGGGGTGATCAATAGGTCAGGGGCAGACAGGTGGCGCATGGAGCTCGGCACATTGCTCGGGGTGGCCCGAACAGCACTCGGCCGTCAAGTAGGCAATCAGTTCCTGCATCAACGCCAGGTTGGCCCGGTAGCGCTGGTAGCGCCCCTCTTGCACCACCGCCACCAGCTGCGCGTGGGTGAGTGCTTTGAGGTGGAATGACAGGTTGGTGGGCGGTACCTCCAGGGCACTGCCAATTTCACCGGCCACCAGCCCGGCAGGCCCGGTTTTGACCAGCAGACGGTAGATGTCGAGCCGCACGCCTGAGGCGAGCGATTCAAACACAGATGTGGCGAGTTTTTTATCCATAATTCAATGATACAACCTTTGTCGAAATATTGAAGAAAAAAGTTAAACTTGCCGGACTTTTTGATAAAACCACCTCGAACCATTGCCTGATTGGCGCCAGGAGTTATCCAGGGCGTATGTTCATGTGTCTGAAGACGAACCCGGGTTCAAAACGATGCAGGTGTCCGAGAAATGTGACGACAGTGCCGCCTTCTCGAATGGGTGATGTCAGAACTGTATGCGAACTTGATCCATGCTCACCGACTTTTGCCTCAACACCGCCCACCTGACCCTGCGGCCGGTTTCCGCCGCCGATCGAGCGGATCTGATTGCTCTTGAAGCAGACGCAGAGGTGATGCGTTATCTGAACGGCGGACTCCCTGTTCCCGATGCAGGTTTATCTGATGCCGACTTTCTAACCCCACGCGGTGACGAACCAGAAGTTTTGGCCGTCCACCACCACGCAGGCGGAGCCTTCATCGGCTGGTTTTCTTTGTTCGACGATGGGGTGGTCGATGGACTCCGAAGCGCAGAGATCGGCTATCGCCTGATGCGCGCAGCGTGGGGTAAGGGCTACGCCACTGAAGGCCTGCGAGCCTTGATCGAAGCTGCCTTTAACACCTTCGGCTTTGACAGGGTACGAGCCGAGACAATGACAGTGAACCAGGCGTCGCGCCGTGTCATGGAGAAAGCGGGCCTGCGCCACATCAAGACGGTTTTTCCCACCCGTGCCCCCCAGATTCCTGGAGCCGATCAGGGTGAAGTCATTTATGAAATCCGCAAGGCCGAAATGTCACGCATGAGTCATGGTTTGCTCAAGTCCGGGCCGATTCGGCATTGCGACTGTGGCGCTATAAACCGATCATCACTCAACGACTACTATTTGTGTAGCTTAAAACATATACAAGATAAGCACTAGAGGCTGTCAGGGTTCAAGAATGCATGAAAGTTGCCTCCACTGCCCGAATCTGTATGCAGCCGCCCATCCACCAGCTCCAGCCGCCGATCGCAACGCTCGGCCAGATGGGCATCATGCGTGACCACCAGAAACGTAATGTCGCGCTCGGCATGCAGGCGGCGCAACAGCACAAACACCTCGCTGCTGGCGGCCTGGTCCAGATTGCCGGTGGGCTCGTCGGCCAGCACCAGCGGCGGGTTGAGCATGACCGCACGCGCAATCGCCACCCGCTGCTGCATGCCGCCCGAGAGCTCAGCAGGGCGTTTGTTCTCTGCACCGGCCAGCCCTACGTCCGCCAGCAGGTCACGCGCATGTTGTAACTGCTGTGCGTTGACCTGGCCGCTGATCATCATGGCGGGCAGGGTCACGTTTTCCAGCGCCGTAAAGGCCGGCAGCAGGTGGTGAAACTGGAACACAAAACCCAGCGTTTGACGCCGACGCAGCGTCAACCCGGCGTCATTCAGGCCGCGCATTTCCTCACCCTGCAACAGGTATGAGCCGGTCGTCATGGGCTCCAGCAAGCCCAAAATGTTGAGCAGCGTGCTTTTACCCGAGCCGGACGGACCCATCAGCGCGACAAACTCGCCATGCGCCAGCGTCAGGTCGATGCCGTGTAGCACCTCGGTCTGGCTGGGCAGGTCCAGGTTATAGCTTTTGTGGATGTCTCGAAGCACTATCAAAGGTGTAGCTTCTTGCGCTTTTTGCATAAGGGCTAGAGGTCAAAAAGGCTCATAAACGGATGGCTTGTGCCGGATCCATGGCAGCCGCTCGGCGCGCTGGCGCAATGGCTGCCAGCACGCCGCACACGCTGGCGACCACAGCCACGTTGAGCGCCACGCGCCAAGGCAGGGTGATGTTGAACAGCGGCAAGCCGTCAGAGCCTTTGACAAAATGGGTAAAGGCCCAGATCAGTGCCACCGCCAGCAGCAGCCCGAGCACCGAGCCCAGCACGCCCACCACCGCACCTTGCAACAAAAACACCCGCAAAATTTGCGCCCGTGTAGTGCCCATGGCGCGCAGGATGCCGATCTCGCGCCCCTTTTGCACGACCGACACCACCAGCACGCTGGCAATGCCCAGCACCACTACCACCATCACCACGCTGCGGATGATGCCGGTGCTGACCGACTGCGCGTTCAGTGCCGACACCAATTGCGCGTTGTTTTCTTGCCAGCTCTCGACCTTGTAGGGGTATCGCCTGCGCAGGTCTTCGGCCAGTGTTTGCGCCGTCCACACGTCATACAGCGTGATGTCCAGATTGGTCGCACCACCGGTCAGCCCCAGCAGGTTTTGCGCTGCGCGCAGCGGCACGATGACGGTGCGCCGGTTCAGATCGCGCACGCCCAGGTCCACCAGCGCTGTGACCCGCACCGATTCGTTGACTGTGCCGGTTTGCACGGTAAAGCGGTCGCCCACGCGCACCCCCAAGTCGGCGCCCAGGTCGCGCCCCACAATGCCTTCGCCCGGGGCCAGCCGCGCGACGCCGCTGACCACCTTGCCGCGCAGGTCAACAATGCGGTCGTAGCGGTCCAGGTCCACGCCCAGCAAGGCAATCGACTGCTGGGCTTCACCGCGCAGCGCCAGACCCGAGCCCGACACCATGGCCGACACCGCCGAGACCTCGGGCATGGCTTCGAGCACTGGCACCAGCATCTGCCAGTTGACCACCGAGCGCAGGCGCTGCGCCCGGGGCTGGGTTTCAAACCAGGTGGTCTCGCCGGGTTGAACGGCGCGGGCCGGTTGCACCACGTCCTGCGGCGAGCGCAGGGTGATGTGGCCCTGGGCGCCCAGCGTTTTATTGAGGGTGCTGGCTTGTAGCCCGGTGATGAGTGCAGAGATATAGGCCACCACCGCCACGCCAGCCGCCACGCCAACAATGATGAGCAGGGTTTGCATGCGCCCCTCCCGCAAAAAGCGCAGCGCCACCAGCCATTCAAAACCAAGGCTTTTTCCCATCAGCGCCCCATGGCGTTGGTTAGCGTGGCACCGGCTGCACCGGCGGAACCTGCCGTCGCCACTGGCGCACCCGGCGTGGTGCTGGCCGTCGGCGCAGTGGCTGCGTCGCGCACTCGCACGCGCTGACCCGTTTGCACGCCGTTGCCCAGCAGCAGCGTGTCACCGGCCTTCAACCCGTCAAGCACTTCGACCGCCTGCAGAGAGCGCACGCCCAGGCGGATACGTTGTAACTGCGCCCGGCCATCCACCGCCAGCAGCACGTCGGCCGCGTCGTCTGCGGCACCCAGTGCCGTGCGCAGCGCGGCCAGGGGTACGGTCAAGGTCTTGTCTCGCCGGGCGGTTTCCACTTCGACGGACAACGTCATATCCTCACGCAAAAAAGCCGGGGCGGGTTGGTCAAGTGTTAGCGTGACTTCAACGGCTCCGCGTTGCACATCCACCGCCGGGGCGATAAACGCCACCTTGGAGGCCAGGCGCTGGTTGGCAAACGCATCGGCCACCACCGTGGCGGGCTGCCCCGGGACGAGTTCGGCCAGAAAACGTTCGTCCACCTGCGCCTTGAGCTGAGTCGGGCCCGACAGAGCCAGACTCAGCAGGGCGCGCCCGGGTTGCACAATTTGGCCCGGCTCCACGGTGCGCGCCAGCACCCGGGCATCGCTTGGGGCGCGCAACACGGCCTGGGCAAGGCGCGCTTGCGCTGCTTGGGTGGAGGCGCGCGCGGCCTCCAGCTGCGCCTGGGCCTGGTTGATATCGGTGCCCGATTCGGTGCTGGCTTGCACTTGCGCTGCGGCACCGGCTTGTGTCGCCTGCGCCACGCTCAGGGCGCGTTGTGCTTCATCGAGGCGCGCCGGGCTCAAGAAGCCCTGGGCGACGAGCTGCAGTGTGCGCGCCACATCCGCTTGAGCGGCATGCACCGTGGCCTGCGCTTGCGCCAGGCTGGCCTGGGTTTGGGCCCGGCCGGTGGAGCGCAAGCCCAGCAGTCTGGCTTGCGCTTGGATCTGGGCTGCCTGGGCCTGGGCCAGTGCCGCCTGCAGTTCATCCGATTCCAGCCGCACCAGGGCGTCCCCCGCCTTTACCTGTTCGCCTTCACGCACCAGCACTTGCGCCACCCGCGCCGTGACGGTGCTGCCCACCTCCACCCTTGCCAGCGTCGCCACGCGCGCCGAAAACTGCACGCTGCGTACCAGGCGTGTGGTTTGCACGGTGACACTGTCCACCAGGCTCGGGCGCAGGCCCAGCCACAACAGCGCAGCCACCAAAAACAGCAGCAAGGGGCTCAACCACCGGCGCTGGCCAGCCAGAATGGCGCCTAGATTTTTGAGATTCATGCGTCGATGGTAGCCAGTGTCAGTGACGCTGCGGTGCCAGGGATGATCAATACACCCAGCGCACGCCATCCTTAAAACGGCAGGCGCGGCACAAAGTCGCTCCCCGCCCCGCTGTCATTGGCATGAACCTGGCAGGCCGGGCTCATTTGCGCGTGCAGGCGTGCCGCGCCCGCTACACCCTCGACTTGGCCGGGCTCAGCTCTGACAACACCCGTGGCAGGCAGGCGCTCAGGGCATCTGCCGTATCGATATCGTGGCTGGGTGCGATCAGGTCGTCGGGCAGTACAACACTGTAGTGTGCCTCTCCCATAGAGTGGCAAGCGCGGCGTTGCCGGTGCGGTGGCGCAGCCAACTGCGCAGTTCGGCGGCTTTGGGAATCCACGCGCTGGTGGGGCAATTCACTCAAAAGCCGGGTCAATTGATGCTCTTGGCGCTGGGGGCGCATGAACCAAAGATGCGCGCCTGAGATTCAGTCGGCGCGCAAGTGGCGCAAAAGACCGCCTAGCCACCATTGGCAAGGCCAGCATTCAGGGCAAAGTGGGCGAGATCAAAACCAACGCTGACTTTGCCGCTCGACCAACTCACCACAGGGCGTTTGATCACACTGGGGTGCGCCAACATCAGGAGAACGGCTGTGGCGTCATCGACGACTGCAGTGCGCTCGTACTCATCAAGTTTGCGCCAAGTCGTGCCTTTGCGGTTGACCAGTGTCTGCCAGCCCAATGCGGCCAGCCACTTCTGTAGCAGATCGGCCGGTACACCCAGTTTTTTGAAATCATGGAACTCGTAGGCGATGCCCCGCGCCGTCAGCCAGGTGCGCGCCTTTTTGACGCTGTCGCAATTCGGGATGCCGTAGACGGTGATCATGCAGTCTGTTTCCTGTCAAAAGTGGATATTGCGCAAGTTTCATGTGCGCTGATTGCTACAAAGAATGATAGTCGTGCAGGGATGGGTGCCGATCACAACCAGGCGCGTGATTATGAATCGACGCCTTGGCCGCCGCCGCCGCGGTGTGGGCGACAATGTGCAGCGCTATGCAACAACTCAATCTGCACACCTTGGACGAGTGGCTGGCTCATTGCGAGCGGCTTCACCCCAGCGCCATCGACCTAAGCCTGGAGCGCGTGCGTAGCGTTGCGCAGCGTATGGGTCTGCATTTCACCTGCCCAGTGATCACCGTGGCTGGCACCAACGGCAAGGGCTCGACGTGCGCCATGCTGGAATCGATCTTGCGCCAGGCGGGTTACCACACTGGCGTTTACACGTCACCCCATCTGCTGCGCTTTGAGGAGCGCCTGCGTCTGGATGGCGAGCCCGTTGATGCTGCTGAATTGGTAGCTTCTTGCGCAGTGGTAGAAAGCGCTAGAGCACAAAAAGGTGTTGAAATCTCGCTGACCTACTTTGAGTTCACCACGCTCGCGATCTTCGACGTCATGCGCCAGCACCAGCTGGATGTGGTGATTCTGGAGGTCGGGCTGGGCGGGAGGCTCGACGCGGTGAACATCATCGAGTCTGACTGCGCCATCATCACCAGCATTGACCTCGACCATACGGCACTCCTCGGCCCGGACCGTGAGGCCATCGGCTATGAAAAGGCAGGCATCATGCGTACCGGCAAGCCGGTGGTGGTGAGTGACCCGCTGCCGCCGCAGAGTGTGCTGGACCATGCACTGGAAGTCGGGGCGGACCTATGGCGCGTGGGGGTGGACTTCAATGTCACGGGTGACAAGCAGCAGTGGGGTTGGGCCGGGCGCGGGCGGCGTTACAGCGGGCTGGCTTATCCGGCCTTGCGCGGCGCCAACCAGCTGGTCAATGCGGCCGGCGTGTTGGCGGCCCTGTCGGCGCTGCGTGCGCAATTGCCGGTCACGGCACAGGCCTTGCGGTCCGGTCTGCTGGCCGCCGAATTGCCCGGGCGTTTTCAGATCGTGCCCGGTCAGCCGACGCTGGTACTGGATGTGGCGCACAACCCCCATGCTGTGGCCACACTGACGGCCAACCTCGATGCCATGGGCTATTTCCCCACGACCCACGCGGTGTTGGGTGCCATGGCCGACAAAGACCTCGTCACCATGTTGGCGTGCATTGGCCCGATCATCGACCAGTGGTATTTCACCGATTTACCTACCGAGCGGGCGCTGTCGGCGGCCCAATTGCTGGCACTTTGGCAGCGCCAGAATACCCGGGCGAACGTCTCAGCACGTTGCTTTGGCGACCCGCAAAGCGCGCTGCGAGAGGCACTTGCTGGCGCAGACCCCGCTGATAGAATCGTTGTGTTTGGCTCGTTTTACACCGTGGGTGGCGTGCTGAAAGGTGGCGTGCCACGTCTTCAGGCGCAACATCTGCCGCACGCCTGATCCCATTTCTGCACTATTCCAATTCACCCGCATGGCTTTTTTCAAGTTTCGCAATGGCGCAGAGGAGTCTGCTGCACAGGCTGCGCCCGCGCCCAGCATTGAGTCGATTCGCCAACGTGCCAAGTACCGCCTGGTTGGTGCTGCGGTGCTGGTGCTGGCGGGCGTGATCGTGTTCCCGTTGTTGCTCGACAGCCAGCCACGGCCTGTGGCGGTCGATATGCCCTTCGACATTCCCGACAAAAACAAAATGCCAGCCTTGGTTGTGCCGTCGGCACCTGTTGCGGTATTGGCAGCTGCTGCATCCGGTGCCGAGCCGGTTGCCAGTGGCGCTGTGGCCGGACGGCAGGTCGCCGCTGCCAGCGCACCCGTTGCTGCCGTTTCCGCGGCGACGGATATTACCGAGAAAGTGCCTCAGGCGCATACAGATCAAGAATCCGTTGCTTCGAAAAATGAGGATCTGGAGGTGGCCAAGGCGACCGCCAAAGTCAGCAGTGGTGTCGCAAAACCCGCCGCTGCCCCGGTTAGCAAGCCCGTCAATGCGGCATCCAAACCGGCCTTGTCCAAGGCGTCAGAGGCGGCGCGGGCCAAAGCGGTGCTCGAAGGTGCTGCGGCCAGTCCGACGCAGGAGCCTGATCCTGCAGCAGCCGAAGGTCGCTTTGTGGTCCAGGTAGGCGCATTTGCCGACGCCGTGCGGGCACGCGAGGTGCGGCTCAAAGTAGAACACGCAGGTTTGAAGACCTACACCCATGTGGCTGAGACCAAGGAGGGCCGGCGGGTTCGTGTGCGGGTTGGCCCCTTCCCGACCCGTGCTGAGGCCGAAGTTGCTGCGGCCAAGATCAAGAAGCTGGATTTGCCAGCCGCCTTGTTGACCCTTTGATGGCAAGTGTTTAGTCATGCCTGCGCTGGACTGGTTTCTTGCCGCTGTCTTGTTGCTGTCGATGTTGCTGGGTGCCTGGCGTGGTTTGGTTTTTGAATTGATATCTCTAGCGGGTTGGCTGGCTGCCCTGGCGCTGGCGTGGCTGTTTGCCGGTGAGGTGGCCCAGGTTTTGCCCATGCGGGGTGCCAGTGAATCGTTGCGACATGTGCTGGCGTTCCTGCTGGTTTTTGTCGGTACGGTCATGGCCAGTGCGTTGCTGGCGGTGGTGTTCAAGAAGCTTCTCAGTACGGTGGGCTTGCGGCCTGCCGATCGGGCACTTGGTGCCTTGTTTGGCTTGAGTCGCGGGCTGTTGCTACTGCTGTTGCTGGCTGCCCTGGTGAGCATGACCGCATTGAAAGATGCTGAGTTGTGGCAACAGTCACAGGGTGCCCGGCTCGCGCTGCTTGCGTTGGCTCACCTCAAACCGGTGCTGCCGCCAGACTTGGCGCCTTATTTGCCGGGCTGACCCAGGCCAAGATCGGAACAAACTTATGTGTGGAATCGTTGGTGTCGTGAGTCAATCGCCCGTGAATCAGCTGATTTACGACGCCCTTTTGTTGCTGCAACATCGAGGGCAGGACGCAGCAGGCATCGTGACGCAGCAGGAGCGCAAATTCTTCATGCACAAAGCCAAGGGCATGGTGCGTGATGTGTTTCGTACCCGCAACATGCGCTCGCTGCCAGGCAATTGCGGGCTGGGACAGGTCCGCTACCCCACGGCTGGTAACGCGTTCAGCGAAGAAGAGGCACAGCCGTTTTATGTGAATGCGCCTTTTGGCATTGTGCTGGTGCACAACGGCAACCTGACCAATGCACAAATGCTCAAGGCTGAGTTGTTCAACGCTGATCACCGCCATATCAATACGGAAAGTGACTCGGAGGTACTGCTCAACGTGCTCGCACACGAAATCGAGGCCACCACACGCGGCATGCCCTTGACGCCGAGTGACGTGTTCAATGCAGTGCGGCGGGTACATCAGCGCATACGCGGCTCTTATGCCGTGATCGCCTTGATTGCCGGGCATGGTGTGCTGGCGTTTCGGGATCCGTTTGGCATCCGGCCGCTGTGTCTGGGTCGCAGTGACGACACCTGGATGCTCGCCAGTGAGTCAGTCGCCTTGGAAGGTACCGGGCATCAATTCGAGCGCAATGTGGCACCAGGTGAGGCGGTGTTCATCGACCTGGCAGGGCAGATCCATGCCCAGCAGTGCGCAGCGGCACCCGTGCTGAAACCCTGTATTTTTGAGTTTGTCTATCTGGCGCGACCCGATTCAGTGCTGGATGGCATCTCGGTCTATCAGGCGCGGTTGAACCTGGGCGAGACCCTGGCCAAGCGCGTGATCTCTACCGTGCCACCCAATGAGATCGATGTGGTCATTCCGATCCCTGAGTCGAGCCGACCCAGTGCGGCACAGTTGGCACAACTGCTCGGCCTGCCTTATCGGGAAGGGTTTGTCAAAAACCGCTATGTGGGCCGCACCTTTATCATGCCGGGGCAGGCCGTGCGCAAGAAGTCAGTGCGCCAGAAGCTCAATGTCATCGCCAGCGAGTTCAAAGGGCGCAATGTGCTGCTGGTGGACGACTCGATCGTGCGCGGCACCACCTCCAAAGAGATTGTGCAAATGGCGCGTGATGCCGGTGCCCGCAAGGTCTACATGGCCAGCGCCGCGCCACCGGTGCGTTACCCCAATGTCTATGGCATTGACATGCCGACACCGCAAGAACTGGTCGCACACAACCGAAGCGTGGACGAAATCCGCGCCATCATTGGCTGCGACGCGCTGATTTATCAGGACGTTGACGCCATGAAGAAGGCGATCGGATCACTCAATACCGCCATTTCGGGTTTTGATGCGTCTTGTTTTGACGGGGTGTACGTGACCGGAGACATCACGGCAGCCGACATTGCGCGGCTCAATGCCAGCCGGGTGGGCGACGATGAGCCACTGGAAGACCACTCCCGACTGGCCCTACCGAACCATGAGGATTGAGCATGGCTGAGCCTGTCCGTGAGAACGCCTTGCACCGTGATACCCTGGCGGTGCGCGCCGCCACTGCGCGCAGCCAGTATGGCGAAAATTCTGAGGCCTTGTTCCTCACCAGCGGCTATGTGCAGCCCAGCGCCGAATCCAGTGCACGGCGCTTTGCCGGTGATGAAGACGGTTTTACCTATGGCCGTTACGGCAATCCGACGGTGGCGAGTTTCGAGCAGCGTCTGGCGGCCCTCGAAGGTGCGCCTGCTGCCATCTCGACGGCGTCAGGCATGTCCGCCATCCTGATGATGTGCATGGGTTTGCTCAAGAGTGGTGACCACGTGTTGTGTTCGCAGTCGATGTTTGGTTCCACCATCAAACTCATTGGTACTGACTTGGCCAAGTTCGGCGTGACGTCGACCTTTGTGCCACAAACCGACCTGGCCGCCTGGCAAGCGGCGCTGCGGCCTGCCACCAAACTGCTGTTTGCCGAAACGCCGACCAATCCGCTGACCGAGGTGTGCGACATTCGCGCGCTGTCCGACATGGCCCACAATGCCGGTGCCCTGCTGGCGGTCGACAACTGTTTTGCCACACCCGCGTTGCAACGGCCGATGGCGCTGGGCGCCGACATCGTGATGCATTCAGGCACCAAATACCTCGACGGCCAGGGTCGTGTCATGGCCGGTGCCTTGTGCGCCAGCCAGGATCTGGTCACCCAGAGTTTTCTGCCGGTGCTCAAGAGCGCGGGCATGACGTTGGCACCGTTCAACGCCTGGGTGGTGCTCAAAGGGCTGGAAACGCTCGATATCCGTATGCAGGCGCAGTCGGCTCGGGCACTGGCCATGGCGCAGTGGCTGCAGGTCCATCCGGCCGTGGCGCGGGTGTTTTATCCGGGGCTGCCCAGCCACCCGCAGCACGCGCTGGCCATGGCGCAGCAGTCTGGCTGTGGTGGTGCCGTGCTGTCGTTCGAGCTAAAGGCAAGTGATCCAGATCAGGCCAGAGCGCGCGCGTTTCATGTGCTCGACACCCTTCAAACGCTGTCGCTGTGCACCAATCTGGGCGACACCAAAACCTTGCTCGCGCATCCTGCCAGCACCTCACACGGTCGCTTGACACCTGCACAACGTGATGCCTCAGGCATCAGCCAGGGTCTGATCCGCATGGCGGTGGGCCTGGAACATCTTTCTGACATTCAGGCTGATCTTGATCGCGGCCTGTGCTCCATCTGACCTATGAACGCACCCACAACCCAACGCACCCGCACTCGCTTTGCTCCGTCACCCACCGGTTTTATCCACCTGGGCAACATCCGCTCGGCCTTGTATCCCTGGGCGTTTGCACGTGCCACCGGTGGCGACTTTATTCTGCGCATTGAAGACACCGACCTGGATCGCTCCACCCAGGCTGCGGTGGATGTCATCATGGAAGGTATGAACTGGTTGGGCCTGAACTACGACGAGGGTCCGTTTTACCAGATGCAGCGCATGGACCGCTACAAGCAGGTGCTGACCGAACTGGCGGCTGGCGGGCATGTGTACCCGTGTTACATGGGTGTGGCAGAGCTGGATGCGCTGCGAGAGCGACAGATGGCCAACAAGGAAAAGCCGCGCTACGACGGCACCTGGCGCCCCGAAACTGGCAAAGAGTTGCCGCCCATTCCGGCAGGTGTGCAGCCGGTGCTGCGTTTCAAGAATCCGCAGACGGGCGCGGTCGAGTGGAACGACAAGGTCAAAGGCGAAATTTCCATCCGCAATGAGGAGCTCGACGATCTGGTGATCGCCCGCCCTGACGGCACTCCGACCTACAACTTTTGTGTGGTGGTAGACGACATCGACATGGGCATCACCCATGTGATCCGCGGCGATGACCATGTCAACAACACGCCGCGCCAGATCAACATCTTTCATGCGCTGGGCAAGGAGCCACCGGTGTACGCCCATTTGCCCACGGTGCTCAACGAGGCCGGCGAAAAGATGAGCAAGCGCAACGGCGCCAAACCGGTGACCCAGTACCGTGACGAAGGTTATTTGCCGGACGCGATGGTGAATTACCTGGCCCGCCTGGGCTGGAGCCACGGAGACGCTGAAATTTTCAGTCGGGAGCAGTTTCTGGGCTGGTTCAATCTGGACCATCTGGGCAAGAGTGCAGCGCAGTTTGACGAGGCCAAACTGCGCTGGGTGAATGCGCAACACATCAAAACGACGTCCGACGAACTGCTGGCCGACTTGGTGGCCGAGCAGTTGCACAAACGTGGCGTGACAACGGATGCACGTTTACCAGCCATTTGTGCACTGTTCAAGGATCGTTGTGACACGACGGTCGTGCTGGCCGATTGGGCACAGATCTTTTATGTGGATGTGCGCCCTGATCCGGTCGAACTGGCGCATCATGTCACCCCTGTGGTCACGCCGGCCTTGCAATTGTTGGCCGAAAAGCTGGCAAGCTGTAGCTGGGACAAAGCAGGTGTCGCCGCGGCCATCAAAGAGGTGTTGGCCATGCAGGGCATGAAGATGCCGCAACTGGCCATGCCGGTGCGGGTACTGGTGGCCGGTAGCGCCCATACACCGTCCGTGGACGCCATGCTGTCGCTGTTCAGTCGCGAAAAAGTTATTGAGCGCCTTCAACGACTCTGATTTCCAGACTATAATTTGAGGCTTGGAAATTACAAGCGGGGTTGTAGCCGCGATGTGGTTGATTGGGGGTATAGCTCAGCTGGGAGAGCGCTTGCATGGCATGCAAGAGGTCAGCGGTTCGATCCCGCTTACCTCCACCAAATTTCCAAGATTAGGCAGTCGTTCAAAAGGTTTTGACCCCATCGTCTAGAGGCCTAGGACATTACCCTTTCACGGTAAGTACCGGGGTTCGAATCCCCGTGGGGTCGCCAGGTTGCTTTTGGTAACATGGCGCAAGTCGATAACGGTTTGCCAGCAATGGTGAATGACTTGGCTCGCAAGAGTAAACGTTAGCTACCGGGAGCGGTAGTTCAGTTGGTTAGAATACCGGCCTGTCACGCCGGGGGTCGCGGGTTCGAGTCCCGTCCGCTCCGCCAAAAAAGTCATATAAATCAACGACTTAAGAGAAAGCCCCACTAAAACAGTGGGGCTTTTTTTTGACCCTCGGGGACACTGAGTGTCCCCAAATTGTCCCCGAAATGACCTGAAATTACTCGACGTGACTCAGCCTTACCCTTGGAATTGTCCCCGTCGTGTCCCCAATTGAGGCGATCAAACTTCACCGCCGGATTTGCTCAATGCGGGAATCACCATCGCCAACAGCGCAGGCCAACAACTCTAGATGGATGCTTTGAAGATAGAGGGTATCGAATCACCGATTCACGTGAAAGAGCAGCGCATCCGGGTGAACGCTACCCTGGCGACATCAAGCCATCAATCAAATATGGCAAATTGAGCGAGTCCGTTTCATCTGACAAAACTGCATTGCTTCGAATGATTGATCAACGTCCTAATGACAATGTCATTACGGACTTCTACAATCCAGCCATCTCAAGGGGAAATCCACATGCACGTCGTTACCGAAGCAAAACGAGAAACTCTCAACATTCGTATCAAACCCGAAGTTCGCGATCTGATTGACCGTGCAGCAAAGTCACGCGGCAAAAATCGAACTGACTTCATTCTGGAGTCTGCCCGACTCGCTGCTGAAGACACCCTGCTCGACCAAGTGATATTGAATGTCAGCGCACAGGCGTTCGAGGAGTTTCAGGCCCGATTGGATATGCCACCCAAACCCAAGGACCGTTTGCACAAAACCATGATCACACCCGCACCCTGGGAGCGCGGATGAAATTGACGGCACCGATGCCATTGACCGAGCATCATGTGACAGATAGTTTTTCCTGTGGTGTCGACAGCCTGGATCAATGGCTCAAACGTCGAGGCATGAAGAATCAGATTCAAGGTGCCTCTCGAACCTACGTGGTTTGTAATGAGGCGCGGGTGGTCGCTTACTACGCACTGGCTTCCGGTGCGGTGACCACGACGCAGGCCACTGGCCGGTTTCGCCAAAATATGCCGGAACCCATTCCAGTGGTCGTTTTGGGTCGCCTGGCTGTTGATCAATCATTGCATGGCCAGGGCTTCGGTCGTTCTCTGATTCGAGATGCCGGCATGCGCGTCATCCAGGCAGCCGACACCATTGGAATTCGAGGAATGGTAGTTCACGCCCTTTCCAACGAGGCAACCACGTTCTATGAAAAAGTTGGCTTCGAGTCTTCGTCGCTCGATCCAAACCTGCTGATGATTACCTTGGCTGATTTGATTGAATGTAGATAAATTACTGGTGCGGTCGCGAAGGTAACGTGGTGCGCCTGCATAGCTTCTTTTTGAGGTACGTTAGTTTCACATTGTGGAAATTAGTAAGTCGGCGTCAAATCAAGATTGATTTTCTGGCCAGGTAGCGCAGCCGTCCTGGCAAAGTTGTTAAAGTAGAGCTGGTGTCAATTCAGCGCCAATGATTCTCATTGGACGACCACTAGCGTCATCGATGCTTCGTAATGATGGTCGGTCAGCAATGATTCGCCTTCAATTGGCGCCTTCACCATGTAGCGCCAGAGCAACACCCATCATTCTTTTTTTCCTGCACAACGCAAATTTAATGTGTTCCGTCTGGTTTTGAAGCTTCGACAAAAATGTCTTCAAGTTTGCAGGATGGTGGTGCCGCGAAATGCGCGCGCCTAGTCGACCGCAGGCGCTTCTTGGCGATTCCGAACTGCACTAGGCAAGCAATCCAAACGCAATCCGCCGCGAC
>NZ_JAGPBB010000010.1:3727-70358 GCF_018063565.1 Rhodoferax sp. | reverse complement strand
GCCTGAATGGCGCGCTCGTTGCCGCTGTCCAGCGCACTGGTGGCTTCGTCAAAAATCAGGATCGGCGGGTTTTTCAGCAGAGTGCGGGCAATCGCCACGCGCTGTTTTTCACCGCCCGAAAGCTTCAGACCGCGCTCGCCCACCAGGGTGTCGTAACCCTTGGGTGTACTGGCAATGAAGCTGTGAATGTGCGCCGACTGCGCTGCCTCGATCACCTGCGCGCGCGTGGCGCCGGGTTTGCCGTACGCGATGTTGTATTCCACGGTGTCGTTGAACAGCACCGTGTCTTGCGGCACGATGCCAATCACCGCACGCACGCTAGCCTGGGTGACCTGGCTGATGTCTTGCCCGTTGAGCAGAATCCGGCCGCGCTGCACGTCATAAAAGCGGTACAGCAGGCGCGCCAGCGTCGACTTGCCCGACCCCGACGGCCCCACCACCGCCACTGTTTTGCCGGCCGGAATCTCAAAGCTGATGTCGTGCAGAATCTCACGATCAGGGTCGTAGGCGAAGCTGACATGGTCAAACCTGACGCTGGCTGCGCCCTCACCCTTGTCGCCTGGCGGCCCCAAGTCCAACTTCGGCGCGCCCGGTGCGTCGGCCACCTCACAGCGCCGATCGAGCAGCGCAAACATCTTTTCCAGCTCGACCAGGCTTTGCTTGATCGAGCGGTACAGCACGCCCAGAAAACCCAGCGGGATGTAGAGCTGGATCATGAAGGCGTTAACCATCACCAGGTCGCCCAGCGTCATGCGACCATCCACCACGCCTTGCGTGGCGCGCCAAAGCATCGCCACCAGCCCTACCGCAATGATGAGCTGCTGCCCGGTATTGAGCAGGCTCAGGCTGGTCTGACTTTTGATGGCGGCACTGCGGTAACGCTGCAGGCTGGTGTCGTAGCGCTGCGCCTCAAAGGCTTCGTTGTTGAAATACTTGACCGTCTCGTAGTTCAGCAGTGCGTCAATCGCGTGGCTTTGGGCGACGGACTCGAGCTCGTTCATCTGCTTGATGAAGTGGGTGCGCCACTCGGTGATGGCAATGGTGAAGCCGATGTAGAGCACCAATGCGGTGATGGCGATGCCGGCAAACCAGCCATCAAACTTGACCGCCAGCAACGACAGCACCACCACCACCTCGATCAGCGTGGGCAGAATGTTGTAAAGCGAGTAACTGATGAGGGAGCGCATGGCGCGCGTGCCGCGCTCGATGTCGCGTGAGACGCCTCCGGTCTGACGCTCAAGGTGAAAACGTAGGCTCAGGGCGTGCAAATGGCCAAACACCTGCAGACTGATGGCTCGCGATGCGCCTTCGGTGGCCTTGGAAAACACCAGTTCACGCAGCTCGGTCAACACGGTACTCGACAGACGCAGAAAACCATAGGCCACCAGCAGCCCCAGCGGCACCACCAGCAGCGCCTGCGCATCGATGCTGCCCTTGGGGTTCATGGTATCCACCAGGTCTTTGAGCAGCAGCGGCACACCCACATTGGCCAGTTTGGCACCGACCATGAAGCCCATGGCCAGCAGCACCCGCCATTTGTATTGCCACAAATAGGGAAACAGCCGCTTGAGGGTGGGCCAGTCCGAGCGTGCACCCGCCGTAGCAGGCGGCGCAGGCGATGGCGCCGCTCCGGTGGCAAAGGGGTCAGAAGAAACGGTACCGCCTGGGTGGCGCATGGGTGACAATCTCGCAACAACAACTCTGCCCGATTGTGCCCATGTCTGCCTCCTCCAGCGCCGCCACCCCTGCAAACCCGAGCCCCGCCGTATCCCCGCCCTGGGTGGCCCTGCCCACCGACGAGGAACTGGTGCTCAAGGTCATCCCGATGCCGCGTGACTGCAACCAGAACGGTGACATTTTTGGTGGCTGGGTGATGGCGCAGGTCGATCTGGCGGGGGCGGTGATTCCAGCGCGCTACGCTGGTGGGCGCATGGCGACGGTAGCGGTCAACGAATTCATCTTCAAGCAACCGGTGCGGGTCGGCGATATCCTGTCGTTTTTCTCAAAACTGGTGCGCATTGGCCGCACCTCGATCACCGTCAAGGTGGAAGTCTATGCCGAGCAATTTCGTACGCAGGGTCACTACATCAAGGTCACCGAAGCCTCGGTGACCTACGTCGCGCTCGACGAGCAGGGTCGACCACGCGAGATACCCAAAACTGCGGCCTGAGCGCAGGGCTGACGTCACACCGAGCCAAAACCCGTGCGGGTTCGACCCCTCAAACAAATGCACTTTCTTTGGATTGAGAAAATCGCATCACCACGTAAACACAGACACCGGAACTGAGTAACAGAATGGTCGACAGGGCCGCAGCAATACCAAACTCACCATCGAGCACCGCGTTGTACACCTTCACCGGCATGGTGGTGGTGCCACCGGTGTAGAGCAGCAGCGTTGACGACAACTCGTTGATGGCGGTGATAAAGCTCATCATGGCACCGGCCACCACACCGGGCAACATCAATGGCACGGTGACCTTGAGAAATGCCTTGAGCGGCGAGGCGCCCAGACTGATCGCCGCCTCTTCGATGGAGGGCTTGATCTGGCGCAGCACGGCACTGGTGGCGCGCACTCCATACGGCAGACGCCGGATGAACAGGATCAGCACAATGATGGTGGCCGTGCCCACCAAATCCAGCACGCCGCTGTTGAAGGTCAGCAAGAAACCGATGGCCATCACCACCCCGGGCACCACATAGGGAACCATCAGAACCGAGTCGAGCAGACCCGACAGCGCGGTCTCGCGGCGAACAATGATGTAGGACACCAGCCCACCCACCAGCGTGATCATCAGGGTGGCCAGCAAGGAGAATTTGAAGGTGTTGGTGATCACATCGGGCACCTCCCGGATGACGCGGGCGTAGCTGTTCAGTCCGAAGCCACCGCTGAACACCGGCCCACTGGTCTGCAGGAACGAGGTATAGATCACCACCGCAATGGGCAGAGTCGCCAACGCCACAATGCCATAACACAGACCGTGCACCAGCACCGAATACGGCCCGCTCAAAGTCTTGGGCACGGTCAGGTTGGTCAAAGACCCGGCGTAACGTCGTTTGTTGATCAGGTAGCGCTGCAGAAAAACCGCCATCATCGAGATCACAATCATCAGCATCGAAATGCTCACCGCCATGGTCGGGGGACCGCCCATCTCGGAGGTGTACTGGTTGTAAGCGATGGTGGACAGGGTACGCAGGTCACGCCCGATGATCGACGGCGTGCCAAAATCGGCAATGGAAAGCACAAAACACAGGATGGCCCCGGAACTGGTGGCCGGAAACACCAGTGGCAAGGTGATCTTGTAAAACCGCTGCCATCGGGTGCAGCCCAGGTTTTCTGCGGCCTCCTCAAAGGAGCGGTTGATATTGCGCAGCGCGCTTTCGGTCATCAGGTAGACAAACGGGAAAAACTTCAGGCTGAACACCAGGATGATGCCGTGCAGGCCGTAAATGGTCGGCAACGCGATGCCGAGCGCCTTGAGCTGCTGCGTCAACCAACCATTGTTGCCGGCCACCACCACCCAGGAGTAAGCCCCAATGAACGGCGGCGACACCAACGCCAAAACCGCCAGTGTGGCAATCAGGCTGCGCCCTTTGATGACATATCGCGCGGTGAAATAGGCCAGCGGTACACCCAGCAGGCAAGCACCAACCATGCCGCCGACCCCGATGATCACGGTGTTCCAGAGCGCGCCAAGGTAATAGGGGTGGGTCAGAACCTTGAGATAGTTGGCCAGCGTAAAGCCCTGGGTCTGCGGGTCAAGAAAACCCATCTGCAGTACCTGCACGATCGGCCAGATCAGCAGCAAACTGACCAGCGCCAGGGCCAGGGCCATGACACCCGACCAAAAATCCAGCCGCGTCCGGCCCAGTTGTTGCCGCCGCGAAGTCTGGCCGATCATGACAACGACACCGCGGCGGCGTCCGCAGCGAAAAACACCATATCGCGGGTCAGCACCGCCAATTCAACCGACTGACCGGGCTTCAGCGCCATCATGGCTTGATCAGGCTTGACCAGCGCGTCGAGCATCCCGTGACCCGCCACCTCAACCGACAGTTGCAACTCACGGCCTGTGAACATGGCCTGCCTGATCACAGCAGTGGCACGCAACCCCGGACCTGGCAAAGACGAATTGACCGCCAGACTCTCCGGGCGCATGGCGGCAACACAGCCCGTTGCCGCTGCCCTGGCAAGCACCCCAACGGGCAAATCGAGCGGCGACCCCAGCACGCTGTGATGGCCCGCCGCATCCCGTGTCACCGGGACAAAGTTGTTGGCACCCACAAACGCGGCCACAAAACGGTTGGACGGCCGGTTGTAAACATCCCACGGCGTGCCCACCTGTTGCACGATGCCGTCGTGCATGACACAGACCTGGTCGGAGATCGACAAAGCTTCTTCCTGGTCATGGGTGACATACACGGTGGTGATGCCAAAGGATTGCTGCAACGCACGGATGTCCCGTCGCAGATCGACCCGCAGTTTGGCATCCAGATTGGACAGGGGTTCATCCATCAACAACACCTTGGGGCGAATCACCAGCGCCCGCGCCAGACCAACGCGCTGCTGCTGCCCGCCGCTGAGCTGATGCGGCATCCGCTGCGCGTGCTGGTCAAGTTGCACCGTTTGCAGGATTTCAGCGACACGGCGACTGATCTCTATCGTGGATACTTTTTGCTGCAGCAAACCAAAGGCCACATTGTCAAAAACGTTCAGGTGCGGAAACACCGCGTAATCCTGAAACACCATGCCCACATGGCGCTGGTTGGCCCCAAGTCGGCCGATGGACAGCCCATCCACCAGAATGTCGCCCGCGTCCTGCTGATGAAAACCGGCAATCGCCCGCAACAGGGTGGTTTTACCGCACCCGCTGGGACCCAGCAGAGTAAAAAAAGCCCCGCTGGGAATGCTGAGGCTAACGTCTTTCAGTGCCAGGTGGCTACCGTAAGCCTTCTTGATGTTTTGCAGTTCAAGCTGAGACATGGATCGGTCACACCACCGGTGCAAAAATTATTTTTTATTCAGCAGCATCTCGTTGAACTTGGCCAGAATACGCGCCCGGTTGGCACCGGCCCAGTCGTCGTTGTACTTGAAGACATTGATCTTGTTGAGCGGCGTCAGCTGATTTTTGGACACCACGTCACCGCGCACCGTACGCCGGCCAACACCGTCAAGAATCTCCTGTGCCTCACGTGACAACATGAAGTTGATGAAGGCCTTGCCACCTTCGGCATTGGCCGGGGTTGCAGTCAGTGCCATCGAGTCCGCCAGCGCCGAGGTGCCGTCCGTCGGGTAGAGAATATCCACCGGACCACCACCCGCCTTGAACTTGAGCAAGGTGTCCTCGTTGGACAGGCCAATCAACGCCTCGCCGTCATTGACAAATTTGGACACAGCGCCCGAGCTATTGGACAACACGGTGTTGTCAAGGATCTTGGCGTAAATGTCCCAGCCCTTTTCTTCACCATAGATCTGCAGGATCAGCGCCAATTGAATGAATGCCGAGCCGGATTTGTCGGGGCGACCGGCCGAAATCTTGCCCTTGTACATGGGGTTTCCCAGATCCATCCATGTTTTGGGATATTGCGCTGGCGTCAGCAGCTTGGTGTTGACCCCAAACGAGTTGGCAACTGCTGTAAAGGGCACCGCCGCGTCGTTGATCTTGAACACACTGGACAAAAACTTGATGTTCTCGGGGCTGAACTTGGAGAACAAGGCCGCATTGGCTTCGATGACCTCGGTCGAGACACTGAACAACACGTCCGCGGCCTGACGCCCCTTTTCGGCCTTGAGCCGATTGATCAGGTCGCCCGAGCCGCCCTTGATGAGTTCAACCTTGACGTTGGCGCTTTTCTCAAAAGCCGGAATGACGTGATCCAACAGGTCTTGTGGTGCTGCGGTGTAAATGGTCACCTTGCTTTGCGCCAATGCCTGTGTGGTCAGCAAGGCGCCAACGGCCAAAATCGACAGAAATCTGCGTGTCATCTTCATCAAAGAATCTCCTGGGTGTAATCGGGTGGATGGGCATGAATTCGGATGGTCGGATTTTGACCGAAATGCAAGCCGACTTCGACAGGCGTATGGCAAAACACGCCGGGATAAACCCTTGACTTGATGTCGATCAAGCCCAAAGCTGGTTGGGATAGACACCGCGCTGAATCAACTGCTGAATTTTGCTGCGACAAATGCCTTTGTCCTGCGGATAGGTCACACCAAACCAATCGCTCCCGCCGCCCAACACATGACAGTCAAGCCCCTGCTCGATCAAACGCCCCACCACGGTCGGGATGTAACACTCTGCCGCCGGATTGCAGGCGCTCTGGTGCAAAAAATCCAAAAAACCCGCCTGCAGATCGGGCAGCACCTGGGGCGCAAAGCCCCAGAAATTCATCGACGCTGGCGCGTCGGGTGCAACCATCACCGTTTGGCCCGCCAGGTTAAGCCCATGGCAAACCGAGCTGTCACCCCGACGGATGTCGGTGATCTCTTCGACGCCCGTCAGCAATCCGTTGCTGATCGAGCATATGCCACGGTTCACGCCACCGTGGCTGGAAAGCGTGTGGTCCAACTGATAGGCCACCATGCTACAGGACCGATTGGGACACGCATTGGCCAGCCACTGGCGATGATGCTCGGCCATCGCACGGTAGGCCGCCTGACCATAAAAATCGTCGGCGTTCACCACCGCAAAGTAACCGCTCATCAAGTGCCGCGCCGCCAGCACGGCGTGCAGCGTGCCCCAGGGTTTGCTGCGACCCTCAGGCCAGGAGTAACCGGACGGCAGGTCATTCGGGTCCTGAAAAACACAGCTCACCGCAACTTTGCCGGTGTATCTGGCCATGACCTGTTGCTCAAACAGTTCGGCAAAATCGCGCCGAATGACGAACACAACTCGGTCAAATCCAGCGCGCAAGGCATCGTGCACTGAATAATCCAGAATCGACTCACCGTGCGGTCCCATCGGTTCGATCTGCTTGAGGCCACCATACCGCGAACCCATACCGGCCGCCAGCACCAGCAGAGTGAGGGTCTCGGATGTCAGAGCGCCGCTTGACATGCTGCCAGGCGGTCAGGAAACGATGTAGGCACCCGCCCCGGTGGAGAGCAATTTTCCGTCGGCGCCCAGGAACTCCATGCGCGTGGAGGCCACTCGCGAACCCAGGCGCATCACCTCGGCGCGCAGTTCGAAGTGCTCGCCGATGCCCGGTCGCAGGTAGTCGACGCGCAGGTCGATCGTGCCCAGCTTGGCAAAGCGCTGCAGCCGCTGTGCCGGTGACTCGTCCATGTGGCGCGCACCGATAGCCGCCATCACCGCCAGGCCACCCATGGCATCGAGCCCGGCACTGATCACACCGCCGTGGACCCGGTTGTAGGAAAAATGGCCCACCAGGTCATTGCGCATGGCCAGCCGGGCACACACACGATCCGGTTGCAACGCGGTGATCTTCAAGCCCAGTAGCCGGTTAAAAACGATCAGCTCCTCAAAGACCTTCTTGAGCCCGGTCACAAATTCGTCTTCGAACACGGGCACGCTGGATTTGAGACTCTGCTGGGACATAAAACTACCAAAAATATAGCTGACAAAGCAAGCAGAAAAAGCGCTTGAACCTTATTTTACTTACATTTTTGAGAAGTCCGGCAGGCGCTTGGCCATGAAGGCCGCAAAGGCCTCGCGTGCGGCGGGTTCACCCAACATCCGGCCGAACACCACAGCTTCGTCGGCCAGTCGCTGTGCCACCGCGTCAGCCTGGCCCATTTTCAGGAAGCGCTTGGTTTGCAGCAGTGAACTCATCGGCTTGGCCGCCAGCTTGCGCGCCTGCTGCTGCGCCAGCGCGTTGGCCTCGGACGGTGGCACGATGCGGCTGACCAGGCCCATTTCGAGCGCCGCCTCCGCCAGGAAAGGTTCTCCCAGCAACAGCGCCTCGGCAGCACGGCCATGACCCATGCGCTGCGGTGCCAGCAGACTTGAAGCAGCCTCCGGACATAGACCCAGATTGACAAAGGGCATGGAAAACGCCGCGTTGTCACCCGCATAGACCAGATCACAGTGAAACAGCAAGGTGGTGCCAATGCCCACCGCCGGACCACACACCGCAGCCACCAGCGGTTTGCTGAACCTGGCGATGGCGCGCATGAAGCGAAACACTGGCACGTCCAGCGACAGCGGCGGGTTCTGCAGAAAGTCCGCAATGTCATTGCCGGCGCTGAACACCGTCTCATGACCTTGCAACACCACCACCCGCACTCCGGCATCATCCTGCGCGTGCTCCAGCGCCAGCGCCATTTCGGCGTACATCGCCGCCGTGAAGGCGTTTTTTTTGTCGACCCGGTTCAGGGTGAGCGTCGTCACCTGGGCGTTGGTGTCAATCCATACATCGGCCATGCAGCATCCTGGATCCGTGAATTTTCCTCAAACCCGCTCAAAAATGCCAGCAGCGCCCTGGCCCATGCCAATGCACATGCTCACCATGCCGTACTTGAGCTGCCGGCGCTTCAGGCCATGCACCAGAGTGGCGGCCCGGATCGCACCCGTGGCACCCAATGGGTGACCCAAAGCGATGGCACCACCCAGCGGATTGACTTTGGCCCCATCCAGCCCCAAGGTGTTCATCACTGCCAGAGACTGTGCAGCAAACGCCTCGTTGAGTTCGATCCAGTCCAGCGCGTCCTGCGTCAGGCCTGCGTTCTTCAACGCAGCCGGAATGGCCTCGACGGGACCGATGCCCATCAGGTGTGGCGGCACCCCCCGCGCAGCAAAACTCACAAAGCGCGCCAACGGCGTCAGGCCGTACTGCTTGAGTGCCTTTTCGCTGACCAGCAACAAAGCGCCAGCGCCGTCGCTGGTTTGCGAGCTGTTGCCCGCCGTGACCGAGCCACGCGCTGCGAACGGGGTCTTGAGCTTGGCCAGACCTTCCAGGCTGGTGTCGGCGCGTGCGCCTTCATCCACACTGACGCTGCGTTTCTTCTCCACCACTGTGCCGCCAAGCAGATCCGGGCTGCGGTCCACCACCTCGATCGGTGTGGTTTCGTCGGCAAACTCACCCGCAGCTTGCGCCGCCAGCGCACGCTGGTGTGACTGCAGGGCAAAGGCGTCCTGCGCCTCGCGGCTCACCTTGTACTGCTGTGCCACTTTCTCGGCGGTCAGCCCCATGCCGTAGGCAATGCCCACATCCTCGCTGGCAAAAATGGCCGGTGACAGCGACGGTGTGTTGCCCATCATCGGCACCATACTCATGCTTTCGGTGCCGGCAGCAATCATCACCTCGGCCTCACCGACGCGGATGCGGTCGGCCGCCATCTGGATGGCGCTCAAGCCCGAGGCGCAAAAGCGGTTGACAGTGATACCACCCACACTCACTGGCAGGCCGGCCAGCACAGCGGCGATACGCGCCACATTCAGGCCCTGTGCTCCTTCGGGGATCGCGCAACCGCAGATCACGTCCTCGACCGCCGCCTTGTCCAGGCCGGGTGCCTGTGCCAGCAGCGACTGCAGCACCTTGACCAACAGGTCGTCAGGACGAGTGTTGCGGAAATAGCCACGGTGCGACTTGCCAATGGGGGTGCGCGTGGCGGCAACGATGTAGGCATCAGTCAGTTGTTTCATTTGAAATCCTTTGATCAGTTGGGGAGAGGGCAAATTTGCTGCGCAAATCTTGTTCTGTCCCGCAAAAAAATTAGTTGCGAACCGGCTTGCCGGTGGACATCATGCCCATGACGCGCTCCTGGGTCTTGGGATTGTCAAGCAGCGAGCAGAAGGTCTGTCGCTCCAGCGTCATCAGGTATTCCTCTGTCACCAGACTACCGGCATCCACATCACCACCGCAGACCACATTGGCAATCAGGCTGGCAATATGGAAATCGTGCTGACTGATGAAGCCACCGTCGCGCATGTTGACCAGCGAGCCTTTGAAAGTGGCAATGCCGCTGCGTCCGGCCACGGCAAACTGGCGTTTGTGCGGTGGGCGATAGCCTGAGCGCGCCATGGAGCGTGCCTCATTGATGGCCACAAACAGCAGCTCGTCCTTGTGTGGCACGATCACATCACTATCGAGCAGATAACCGATCTTGCGCGACTCCAGCGCGCTGGTGCCGACCTTGGCCATGGCAGCGGCAGTAAAACCGTCCGTGAGGAAGGGCAGCAGGTCTTTGCCGGTCGACGCGGCGGCATTTTCCGCGGCCCGCCGGGCAATGTAGGTCAGGCCGCCAGCTCCGGGGATCAGGCCAACCCCGACTTCCACCAGACCGACATAACTTTCCATCGCCGCCACACGGCGCGCGCAACTGACGGCGAGTTCACAGCCCCCGCCCAAGGCGATGCCGCGAATGGCGGCCACCACCGGCACTTGGGCATACCGCACACGCAAAAACGCCTGTTGCATTTGTGCCTCGACCGGTTCAATGGCCTTGGAACCCCCGCTCATGTAGGCAGGCAACAACGCCTGCAAGTCAGCACCTGCGGAAAAAACCTCGTCTCCACTCCAGATCACCACCGCCTGAAAACGCGCTTCGGCCAGATCAACCGCACGCACCAGGCCTTCGACCACATCGGGGTGCAGGGTGTGCATCTTGGTCTTGCTGGTCACAATCAGTACCTCGCCATCGAGCGTCCACAGGCGCACCGCGTCGTCCTCATATTCGGTGGTGCCGGCGCTGGCATGGTCGGGTGCCTGGGAGCCCAGGACGCTTTCCGGGAAGTGCTGGCGCGCATACACCGGCAAGCTGCGTACCGGCACAAACTGGCCGGTCGTCGGATTCCACGAACCTGCCGGCGTGTGCACCCCGCCGGCGTCGGCCACCGGGCCACTGAACACCCACTCAGGCAGTGGGGCATTGCACAGCGCTTTACCAGCGTCAATGTCTTCCTTGACCATATTGGCCACTGTCAGCCAGCCGGCCTCCTGCCACAGCTCGAACGGGCCTTGCTTCATGCCAAAGCCCCAGCGCATACAAAAGTCCACGTCACGCGCGTTGTCGGCCACGTCGGCCAGATGTACGGCGGCGTAGTGGAAAGCGTTGCGCAGGATGGCCCACAGGAACTTGCCCTGCGCGCCCTCGCTGTTGCGCAGCAGTTGCAGGCGCTCAGCGGCGGGTTTTTTCAACATGCGGGCATAAACCTCGTCGGCCTTCTCGCCAGCGGGTACATAGGTTTTGCTTGCCAGATCGAAGCGCGTGATGTCGCGTCCAACCTTTTTGAAGAAACCAGCTTTGGTCTTTTGTCCCAGGTTGCCCATCTCCAGCAGGGTTTTGAGCACTTCGGGTGTGGCAAAGCTGGCGTAAAACGGATCAAACTTGCCGACGCCTGCCGCAGCATCGCCGCTCAGCGTGTCCTGCAAGGTCTTGATGACATGCGCCATGGTGTCCAGACCCACCACATCGGCGGTGCGGAAAGTGCCTGAGCTGGCGCGCCCCAGCTTCTTGCCCGTCAGGTCATCGACCACGTCGTAACTCAAGCCGAAATTTTCCACTTCTTTCATGGTGGACAACATGCCCGCCACACCGATGCGGTTGGCGATGAAGTTGGGCGTGTCCTTGGCGCGCACCACGCCCTTGCCCAGCGCGGTGGTGACAAACGCTTCGAGTTCGTCCAGAATGCTGGGCTGCGTCGTCGGGGTATTGATCAATTCCACCAGCAGCATGTAGCGGGGTGGATTGAAGAAATGGATGCCGCAAAAGCGCGGCTTGATTTCCTCAGGCAAAACCTCACTCAGCTTGGTGATCGACAGGCCCGAGGTGTTCGACGCGACAATGGCGTGCGGTGCGACAAAAGGTGCAATCTTTTTGTACAGATCGAGCTTCCAGTCCATGCGTTCGGCAATCGCTTCAATGATCAAGTCGCAATCGCGCAATTGCTCCAGATGTTCTTCGTAATTGGCCTGGCCAATCAGCGCGGCATCTTCGGGCACACCCAGTGGCGAGGGTTTGAGCTTTTTCAGGCCATCGACCGCGCGGGTGACGATGCCGTTTTTGGGCCCCTCTTTGGCCGGCAGGTCAAACAGAACGACCGGCACCTTGACGTTGGCCAGGTGCGCGGCAATTTGCGCGCCCATCACACCTGCGCCGAGGACGGCGACTTTTTTCACATTGAAACGAGACATGGTTTAACTCCGTTAGGGCCGAGCTTGTCGAAGCCCTTGAATACGTTCTGATATGCCCTTTGACAAGCTCAGGGCGAACAGTGCGCGCGATTTACTGAACGCGCACCCAGGTTTGCGTGCGGCCAATGCCAAATACCGAGCCGCGGACTTCCAGCTTTTTGCCGTCTTCAATCGGGGTCAAACGCAGGGTATAGGACTTGCCGTTTTCCGGATCAAGAATCTTGCCGTCCTCCCAAACGTCTTTGCCCTCGACCTTTTTGGCCCCACGGATGATTTCCATGCCCAGGACCGGCTTGTCCTTGCGATCGTCGCTGCACTCGGTGCAGAGCTTTTTCTGGTCGGCATCCTTGCGCAACAACTTCTCGATGTGCCCCGTGAGCACGCCGCCGGCCTCCTTGATGATGATCAGGCTCTTGAGCTCATTGGTCTTGTCGTCGATGCTGTGCCATTGGCCTACGGGGGTCATCTGGGCCGCTGCGGCACCACCGAATGCAACCAATACGCTAGCTATCAGCGCACGTCCGGTATGGGCTAGAGTCCAATTTGTCATATAAAGTCTCCTCGAATAGTGGTTAAAAAAGTTCAGGCTAACGCCGCATCAGTATCCATCAAGACTTTGGAGCCGGTGCGCGCTGTGCGCATCAGTGTTGCCGTCTCGGGGAACAGCTTGGCAAAGTAAAAACGCGCCGTCTGCAGTTTGGCAACGTAAAACGGGTCCGTGTTGCCCGAGGCGATCTGGCGCAGCGCCACTTGTGCCATGCGCGCCCAGAAGTAGCCAAACACCAGGTGCCCGGCCACCCGCAAGTAGTCGACCGCAGCGGCACCGACTTCGTCGGGGTTCTGAAAGCCTTTGAAGCCCAGCTCGGTGGTGAACTTGGTCATCTGATCGCCCAGGATGGCGATCGGGGTGATGAACTCGGCCATCTTTTCGTTCACACCTTCTTCGGCCACCAGCGCGCCAATGAGCTTGCCAAACTTTTTCAGCGTGGCACCGTTGTTGCCCAGCACCTTGCGTCCCAGCAGATCCAGACTCTGGATGGTGTTGGTACCCTCGTAGATCATGTTGATGCGGTTGTCGCGCACAAACTGCTCCATGCCGTTGTCCTTGATGAAGCCGTGACCGCCAAACACCTGCATGCAGGCATTGGTCGAGATATGGCCGTTGTCGGTGATGAAGGCCTTGACGATGGGGGTGAGCAGCGCTAGCATCTCGCCAGACTCTTTGCGTGTCTTTTCATCAGGGTGGTGGTGCTCTTTCTCCAGCAGCATCGAGCTGAAACACATCAAGGCGCGGCCCCCTTCGGCATACGCCTTGGCGGTGAGCAGCATCTTGCGCACATCAGGATGCACAATGATCGGGTCGGCAGCCAGGTCTTTGGCTTTGACACCCGACAAGCTGCGCATCTGAGTCCGCTCTTTGGCATAAGCCAGTGCATTCTGGAACGCCACTTCGGTCAAGCCCAGCGACTGGTTGCCCACGCCCAGGCGGGCCGCGTTCATCATCACAAACATGCCTTGCATGCCCTTGTTGGGTTGACCGACCAGAGTGCCAACGGCGCCTTCGAGTTCGATCTGCGCGGTGGCGCTGGACTTGATGCCCATCTTGTGTTCCAGACGCGAGGCAAAGACGCTGTTGCGTGCGCCCAGAGAGCCATCGGCATTCACATGGAATTTGGGCACGATGAACAGGCTCACGCCCTTGATGCCCTGGGGAGCGTCGGGCAGTCGGGCCAACACCAGGTGGATGATGTTGTCAGCCAGGTCGTGCTCGCCGGCGCTGATGAAGATCTTGGTGCCGGTGATCTTGTAGGTGCCATCCGCTTGGGGCTCGGCCTTGCTGCGCATCAGGCCCAAATCGGTGCCGCAGTGCGGCTCGGTCAGGCACATGGTGCCGGTCCACTCGCCGCTGGTCATCTTGTGCAGATAAGTGGCTTTTTGCTCGGGTGTGCCGTGCGTGTACAGGGAGGCGTACGCACCGTGGGTCAGACCGGGATACATGGTCCAGGCCTGATTGGCAGAATTCATCATCTCGTAAAACAACTGGTTCACCACCAATGGCAAGCCCTGTCCGCCATATTCAGGGTCACACGCCAGGGCGGCCCACCCTGCTTCAATGTACTGGGCATAGGCCTCTTTGTAGCCGGTGGGAGTCTTGACCTCGTGCGTGCTGGTATCGAGCTTGCAACTCTCGCTGTCACCACTGATGTTGATGGGAAGCAGCACGTTGGCGGCAAATTTGCCACCTTCTTCCAGCACGGCGTTGATGGTGTCAGCGTCCATGTCAGCATGTACCGGCATGGCTTGCAGATCAGCGGTGACGTTGAGCACTTCGTGCATGACAAACTGCATATCACGCAGCGGCGGGGTGTAAACAGCCATGGTTTTCTCCTTGTAGGCGAGGGATATCAGCGCGACATGCCGGAAGGTCTGGCGACCGACCTGCCGTAACGCAACAAAATGTTTTCAAATCCGGTATTGGCGCGGCCAATGGCACCCGGGTTTTTCAAGAAGCGGGCCTCGTAATGCAGTGCCAGGATCAGGCCATGAATCTCGAAGGCCATCTGCTGCTCATCGGCATCAGCCACCAGATGGCTGGCCTCTTTGGCTTGCACAACGGCACGGTACATGGCCGCTAGCCATGTCTGCACCGAAGAAGCCAATGCATCGCGCACCGGGCCGGGGCGATCGTCAAACTCGACGGCACCACTGATGAATATGCAGCCCGACTGGATTTCAACGGCCACGCGTTTCATCCAGTTGGCAAACAGCGCGCGCACCCGTGGCAGGCCACGCGGCTCGTTCATGGCGGGGAAAAACACCTCGTCAGCAAAGCGCTTGTAATACTCGCGGATCACCGAGATCTGCAATTCTTCACGCGAGCCGAAGTGGGCAAACACGCCCGACTTGCTCATATGGGTGACTTCGGCCAGCGCGCCGATACTCAGGCCTTCAAGCCCAATCTGCTCAGCCAGCCCCAGCGCAGCGTCGATGATGAGCTGCTTGGTTTGCTGGCCCTTCTGCAAGGCACGCTCACCGCGGGACGCAGACGAGACGCTGTCACGCTCAGGTTGGGATGTAGATAGGAGTTTGCGCATGTTGCATAAAAGAACGGTCGTTCTATTTTGCAACAAATCCCGGTTTTGTAGCGACAGCGCAGCAGTTCTAGGGACCTCGTTCTAGCCCGGACCGGGGTTTTCCCCTAGTGAACCGGCACGCCAACCCTTGCGCGCCCTGAATAGCGAGCATTCAATGACCCAGCATGAGCAACAGGCCCTCCTCCAGCTGCTCCGACGGCAGGTGCCTGAAACCGCCACGCACATAACGCTGCAATCGTCCTATGGCAAATGCGGTCAGGATTGCGGCACGAAGATGTTGCATCCGCGTGGGCGTCGCGGTGGCGGCATCGAGCGCACCATCGCGCAGACTTTGCTTGAGCGCAGATTCAAACTTGTCGAAAAACAGGTTCATTCGCTGCTGCAATCGCGGATGCTCCAGCACCAAGGCTTCGCCCACCATGACGCGTGCCATGCCACGGTTTTTCTCGGCAAACCGCAGTAACAGGGTCACCATCTGCCCAGCCTGTTGGCCACCGGCTGCGTTGCTGCTGCTGATCTGACCGATCAAGCCAAAAACGCTTTGCTCGATGAAATCGATCAGCGCTTCAAACATTTGCGCCTTGCTGGCAAAGTGGCGGTACAGTGCGGCCTCGCTAACCTGCAATTGCGCCGCCAGGGCTGCCGTGGTGATGCGCTCGGCAGCGGGCTGCTCCAGCATGACCGCCAGTGCCTGCAGAATCTGCAAGCGCCGCTCGCCGGGCTTGGCCCGTGCACGCGTCCGGGTGCTGAGTGGTGACGCCTCGGCCTGGCTTGCATTTTTCATGTTCTGTTGGCCTCTAGCGCTTGCATGTATTATTTTTTTAGATACGTTTTCAATAGCAATTATTGGGAACGGATCATGGTGCCAAAGGCTTGATCGGTCAAGATTTCAAGCAGCAGCACATGGGGCACGCGACCATCGATGATGTGCACGGCATTGACGCCGCTTTTGGCAGCATCCAGCGCACCCGCAATTTTTGGCAACATGCCACCGCTGAGCGTGCCGTCGGCAAAGAGGCCGTCTATCTGCTGTGCTGTCAATTCCGGGAGCAGTTCACCCGCCTTGTTGAGCACGCCGCTGATATTGGTCAGCATCATCAGTTTCTCGGCCTTGAGCACCATGGCGAGTCTGGCCGCCACCACGTCGGCATTGATGTTGTAACTCTCGTTGTTGTCACCAAAGCCAATCGGACTGATGACCGGAATGAAAGCGTCGTCCTGCAAAGCCCTGACCACGCTGGGGTCGACGCTGACGATGTCTCCCACCTGCCCGACATCGTGCTCTTTGCTCGGGTCGGCGTTGTCAAGCATCTTGAGTTTTTGCGCGCGGATCATGCCACCATCGCGCCCGGTCAGCCCCACTGCCTTGCCACCCGCCTGATTGATCAGACCAACAATGTCTTGCTGCACCTCCCCGCCCAGCACCCACTCGACCACTTCCATGGTTTCGGCATCGGTGACCCGCATACCCTGAATGAATTCGCCCTTTTTACCCAAACGCTTCAGCGCGGTTTCGATTTGCGGGCCACCACCGTGGACCACCACCGGATTGATACCCACCAGCTTGAGCAGAACCACGTCTTCGGCAAAATCTGCCTGCAGGGCCGGGTCGGTCATGGCGTTGCCACCGTATTTGATGACCATGGTCTTGCCGTGAAACTTGCGAATGTAAGGCAGCGCCTGAGCCAGAATTTCAGCCTTGTCGCGTGGGGAAATGTGAGATACGTCGGTCATGTGCGTGGTGTTGACAGAAAGGAATCCGGATGGAAGCTTAAATTGTGCCGCATCCGCAAGCTGCCGCAAGGACCGACGCCAATTCAACCGGTGGTCGCCGTGGCAAACCCTTGGACACAGCAGCCAAGTACCGCTTTGATGCCTGGCAAGTCGCCGGCTGCGGCAGCGCTGCGCAGGGTGTCCAGATGCGGGGCCAGTTCGGTCCAGGTCAAACAGACTTCTTGCGCTTTCATGATGCGCGGATGGGTGGTAGGCTGCGGATCATCACCGATCAGCAGCTCTTCATACAGCTTTTCAGCCGGACGCAGCCCGGTCACCGCGATTTCGATATCGCCATCGGGACAGGCCGCATCGCGAACCCGAAGACCCGCCAGCGCCACCATGCGCCGCGCCAGATCCATGATTCTCACGGGCTCCCCCATGTCCAGCACGAAAACATCGCCACCGCGTGCCATGGCACCTGCCTGCAACACCAGTTGCGCTGCCTCAGGGATGGTCATGAAGTAACGCGTGACTTCCGGATGGGTGACGGTCAGCGGGCCGCCACTGGCAAGTTGGCGACGAAACAACGGCACCACACTACCGCTGGAGCCCAGCACGTTACCAAAGCGGACCATACAGAAGCAGGTGCCCGCAGCACCATCCTCCAAAGGCGACAAGGCCTGCAAGACCAGTTCGGCCATTCGCTTGCTGGCACCCATCACATTGGTCGGACGAACCGCCTTGTCGGTGGAGACCAGCACAAAGCGCGCAGCACCGCTGCGCCGCGCCGCCAGCGCCACGTTCAAAGTACCAAACACGTTGTTCAGCACCCCTTCACCTGGGTTGTCTTCCACCATTGGCACGTGCTTGTAGGCTGCCGCGTGGTAGACCGTGCTGGGACGGTAAATCGCGCAAATGGTGTCCAGTCGCTCCGGGTTGCTGATACTGCCAAGCAGCGGCCGCAATGCCACCTGCAAACCTTCGGCATTCATCAGTTCCAGCAGTTCCTGATGAATACTGTAAAGACCAAACTCGTGGTGGTCAAACAGCAGCAGTTGGCGCGGGCGCTGCCGCACAATCTGCCGGGTCAGTTCGCTGCCAATGCTGCCCCCGGCACCCGTGACCAGTACCACCTGTCCGGCGAGATCGCGCGCCAGCAAGACCGGGTCGGGTGGCACCGGGTCGCGTCCAAGCAGGTCTTCCAGGTCAAGTTCATGAAAGTCCTGTACCGTGACGCGGCCACTGGCCAGATCGGCCAAACCCGGCAAGGTGCGCACATGAACGGGCAAATGCGCCAGGCTTTGCAATATCGCATTGCGCCGGTCACGCGAGACACTGGGCAGGGCCAGCAGGATATCGGTCACGCCCTGCCGGGCAATGACCCGAGCGATATCAGCCGGAGAAAACACCGGAACCCCGTTGAGGCTGCGCCCTGCCTTGGTCGGATCATCGTCCACAAAACCCAGCAGCGCATACTGCTGTGACAACCGAAGCGCCGCCGCGGTTTGTACACCTGCCGTACCCGCACCGTACACCAACAGCCGACCTTCAAGCTTGGCGCCATGGTGGCCTTGTCCGGCCAGCCAGAAGCGAGCGACGGCACGGCTACTGACCAGCAGCAACAAAAAAATCAATGGCTGCAAAACACCCAAGGTACGAGGGACCCAGGGCCACTGCATCCACAGCAGAATCACAAAAAGAACACCACCGTAGATCAGTACCGCCAATCCGGTGGTTTGCAAGGCGGCCTGGCCGGTGTAACGAAAGATGGCCCGATACAGGCCAAAGCGGAAAAAAATCGGGATGAAGAGCGCTGGCGCCAGCAAATAGACCCACCATTGGGCTCCCACTGGCGGCCCGTAATAGTCCAGCCGCAAGGCAAAGGCGATCCAGGTTGCAAACAGGGCCAGAGCAACATCAAGACCAATCACCACCAGCCGCTTGACCCAGCGCGGCCACTCCAGAACCCTGCTTTGCATTCAATAACCTTGAATCACCCTATTCTCAAGATGAGATGGCAAATGACTCTTTGGTTCTACCTTGAGCCACCAAAGCGGCAAGCCAGCGCGGCATCAAGCCACGACCACTCCAGGTTTCCCCGTTGGGACCACGGTATTTGGCCGGTGCCGGATTGCTCGACTTGGTCGCGCTGCCGGCTACCTTGCGTGGTCGACCCTTGCCACCCTCCAAATCGGCCACCGTGATGCCAAAGGCCTCCATTTTGGCCAGGATCTCCTGCACTGTCTTGCTGAACTCCTGGGCCTTGATCTCCTCGGCCTGTTTTTGCAGCATTGCAATCTGGTTCTGTATCTCGATCAAATTGTTCATTTCAAATACCTGTTCATGAAAAATCCCTGAAAGTCGACTTGGCGTATTGTTTTAATGCGTAACATTATCCCGCCTTATCACCTTAAAAATCGTGCTAAAAATAATCTTCACATCAAAATAAAGCGATTGATTCTTCAAGTATTCAATATCCAATGCGACTTTGTCCGGAATCGGCAACTCATCACGGCCGTTGATTTGTGCCCAGCCCGTCAAACCCGGAGTCAAACGATGGACTTGCACCCGGGTTCGTAAAGTGATCAGGTCATGCTGATTGAACAAAGCCGGTCGTGGCCCGACAAAACTCATATCTCCTTTCAGAATGCTCCACAATTGCGGCAATTCATCCAGACTGCTCTTTCTCAAGAAACCACCTACCGACGTCAGGTAAATCGCGGGATTGTTCAACAAATGGGTGGCGACCGCGGGCGTGCCAATTTTCATGCTACGAAACTTCGGCATTCTGAATAGCTGATTGTCCCGTCCAACCCGGTCTGACCAATATAGTATTGGCCCACGAGAGGTAAGCCGTACCACGATGGCGACCGCAATCAGCGGTACCAACAGGAGCACCAGCGCCAACAACGCCAGCAAAACATCAAAAATCCTTTTCATGTCGGGGCTTCAATGGAAATCGTCCGACGCAAACCCTCTGCAACGGTGATCCTTGGTTCCCATTGCAACCGTTGGCGGGCTTTATGAATATCCAGCTGCAAGTTGGCGCACAAACGGTCAATGACGTGAGTGCGACCCGTCAAGCGGCCCGCCAGCTGCAAAGCCCAGACCGGCAAAGCAACCAGTCTTGATGGTCGTCTCAGCGCGTGAGCGATTCCTCGAACCAGATCAGCGGTCGACTTGTCTTCACCGTCGCTGACCAGAAATAGCTGATTGGCGGCCGCCGGATGGCTGAGGCAAATACTCAGAAAGTCCACCAGGTTGTCCAATGCAACCAGGCTTCTGGCATTGTGAACTGCCGCCAGCGGCAAAGGCCAGCCGCGCTGAACCCAACGCACCAATGCGGCAAAGTTGGCGCGCACCCCTGGCCCATACACCAAGGGCGGGCGAACAATCACCAGTTCCAGACCGGTGTCGCGGACAATCGCCCACAAGCCCTGTTCTGCCTCCCACTTGCTGATGGCATAAGGGTCCTGCGGTGCGGGTATATCATGCTCCGCAAAAACCTGCCCCGGGGCGGTGTGCTCTCCATTGACCTTGACGGTGCTGACGAACACCAGGCGCCGCACCCCGGCGCTGACCGCCTGTCGTGCCAGATTCAGCGTCGCCGCCACGTTCACCTGTCGAAATGCCGCCAGCGGATCGGCTGCATCGTCGTTCATGACATGCACCCGCGCTGCCAGATGGACGATGGTATCCACACCGGACAGCGCCTCGTGCCACGACGTTGAAGCGCCGAGATCCCCCACGCGGACACAATCGCCCGACAGTTTGCTCGCGCCACCATCCCGCACAACCGCCCGCACCGCCACACCGAGCGCGGTCAGATGTCCGCACAGACGACGTCCGACCAGTCCATTGGCACCCGTGACCAATACCCTCATAGAAGGCCGGCCCCACGCAGTTGCCGGAAAACCGGTGACCGAAAAAAGCGAGCAATGCTACGGATATGCCACACGGTGTACTTGAATTGTCGATGGCTGGTGCGCTGTGCATGATGCACGACCTGAGTCTGGGTGCACCACGCCACCTGGCGTTGCGACAAACTCAGGCGCGCACAAATGTCCACGTCTTCATAATAGAGAAAATACCGCTCATCAAATCCTTGTAGTTCTGCATACACCTGCTTGGGAAATAGCAGCAACATACCCGCACACCAATCCACGACCCGCACCTCACCATCCGATGGGTAATCTGCTTGTTGTGAGCCCGAAGTCAATTTGCCAAGTATTTTTTTGGGTGTGGGAAATTTACGCGCGCTGTCTTCGAGCTGACCAGTTGGACCGAGTACCAAGGGTGCTGCAATACCCACGGATGGATCGACAAAGGACGCCAGCAACCCCCCGAAAGGACATGCGCTAAATCGGATATCCGGATTCATCACACAAAAGTAGTGGCCTCTGGACTGAGCAAAAGCAGTATTGTGATTGGCACCGAATCCTTTGGGTTTCAGGTTTCGAATGATCTGGACCGGAAAGTCATAATCAGCAGCATCAAATACCGCAAGTTCCGGGATATTGAGTGTCAGAATCAGCTCAAAAGCGAAATCAGCGCAACTCGACTGAAAATCCTCCAGCAACTTTGCAACCAGCGGCCATTGCCCGTGGCTGACGACTGAAACGGTGATCATCATAGATCTTTCGGCCGTTTGGTTTTCCATCGCAAATAAATCAGATAAATGATCAGACGGCGAAAATACTTCAGCACGGAATAAACGGCCAACAGCGACAACTGCCAACGCTGGATACTGCCCCGCCGGAACAGGCGCTGGTAGTTGCCCAGATCGCTACGTTCCATCAGCCACACCTGCGAGCTCAAACCCGTGACTCCGAAAGGGTTTTTGTAAATGGCGGCCAGATCCATCGGCAACTTCACCACCTTCTCGCCGGCGCACACTACTTTCAGCCACAGCATATGGTCTTCCATATACCGCTGGCGCTCTTCAAACCGGTGTACGGTGTCGCGCCGGATCATGACCGAAGGCGTCACAAAGCGGTTGGACAAAATCAGGCGCCATTTGCGCAGCACAATGCCGGCCGATTTTTGCACGGCCCAATACGGCAACACACCCTGTTTGAGCAGCCGGTGCCCATGACCACACAACACCACATCGGGGTTGGCTGCCATGTAGGCGAACTGGATTTCGAGCTTGCGGAAGTGCCAGGCGTCGTCGGCATCCAAAAAAGCAACAAAAGGCTGGCTGGCCACGGCCCAGGCGGCATTTCGAGCGCTAGCAGCACCCTGGTTCTGCTCCAGCGCCAGCAAATTGATCCAGCCCGGTTCAAATTTCGCCTGCTGTGCACGCAAGACTGAAAGCGTGTCATCACCGCTTGCATCATCGACCAGAATCACCTCGACCGGCTGACAGGTCTGCGCCACCACCGAGGCCAAGGCACGCTCAATGGTTTTCGCACAGCGAAAGCACGGGATCACCACCGAAACCGCAACAGAGGTTTTCATGCGTCGACAAAACCCTTCAGCACCGCGCAAGCCCGCTGGCTGTCAGCACAAAAAACGCGTTTGAGCAGCATCATGACCATCAAACTCACAGTTGGAACCCAGGGTATTGGTGCATGCTTGCGAAAGAACCGCAAGGCAGACCGTGTGAAGTATTGATCCAGCAGGGGACTGCCCCGCCCCAGACTTGCCGATTGCTTGTGCCACACCCGCGACTGCTCCGCGACGCCTAGTAGCCAGCCTGCTTGGCGAAGGCGAGCGCCCAAGTCGGTGTCTTCCCAGTACATGAAGAAAGACCGATCATCAAACAGCCCCACTTGCTGCAGTGCCTCTCGGCGCAGCAACATCGAAGCCCCAGAGACAAAGTCCAGCGCAGCGGGCACACGCTGATGATGGGAACGCCCGGTCCACAGATTCACCCGGCCACCGCCCCAAAGCTGGATCCGATCAACTCCACCGGCATCAAACAGCAGCGAGCCCACCGCGCCCAACGATGGGTTGCCTTGCGCCACGGTCACCAGCGCAGAAAGTGCGCCGACTGCCACGGTGGCGTCGCTGTTGATCAGCCAGATGTAATCTGCACCAACGCCAAGAGCGTACCGAATACCCACATTGCAACCGCCTCCAAACCCCAAGTTCGCCCCAGTTTGCAGCAGCGTCACGGCCGGTTGATGTGCCAGGATGTGCTGCACCGAATCGTCGGTGGAACCGTTGTCCACCACGATCAGGTCAAAGTCCGGATAATCCAGCTTCTGCAATGACGCAAGGCAGGCAAGTGTGTCGCGCCAACCGTTCCAGTTGAGCACCACCACACCGACCCGACTCGTGCTGCCATCCTTGGTCATGGCTTAAAGCGAAGCGCTCTTTTTTCGACAAGATGCCAGGACAACCAGGCCAGCAGCATCGTCAACCCAAACGACAGCGCCAGGTGGAACTCAAAACTCCAGCCGTAAGACTGACCCATCGACACCACCACCTGCTGCACCGGAAAGGCAAATATGTACATACCGTAAGACAAATCACCCAAAGGTTTCGTCAACCGTGCGCCACCCTGCCAAACTTGCGCCACAGCCACCAGGCCTGCGGCAAACAGCAGCAAAGCCGTGCGCTCCATGCCGCGCGGGCTGCTGACCCAAAAAATCAATAGCGCCAACAAAACGGCTGCGGATACCCGCCACTGGTGTTTTGTCCAAGCCGGGTCGCCACGAACGAACGCGTAGACGGCACCCCACCAAAAAAAAGCAACCATCTCAAAATGTGCAAGAAACCGCTGCCCTAACACGGGTACGCCAAAGGCCGCACCACTCAGCGCCAGTGCCATTCCGAGCGCCAATCCACGCCAGTTCGCTCGACGAAAAACAAGGCCCAGCACAGCCAGCAGAACATAACAAAAAAACTCCACTGGCAAGGTCCACAAAGAACCATTGACCGCGTCAGGGTACGGATTGTCTTCAAAAACACCCGGCAACCCATAACGCACCAGCAAGATTGCCGTGCTCAGGTAACGCCAGGTCGCAGCAGAAGACCCGTACTCCCCAAGCGGCAAGACCGAGATGGCAGGACCCAGCACCAGCACCGTGAGCAACACCAACACCCACAACGCCGGAAAGATCCGCAAGGCACGACGCTGAAAAAATCGCCATCCATCGGGATCCCGCACCCAACTCGACCAAATCAGACATCCACTCAAGAAGAAAAACACCGATACCCCCGCCCCGCCAAAGCTGGTCCACCCCATGAAATTGGTCTCGGGATGGCCGAGCAACACATGCTGGTGACTGTACAGCACCATACCCGCAGCGCCCAAGCGCAACAGATCAAGGGAGTTGCCCGCACTGGCCGTCTTTCCAAGCCCTGCCCCCAAACTAGCTCCTCTCTCGAGCCACCAGATAGTACTGGTAGGTGACAAAGTCCCTGAAGAGGCCCAAAGTCAGGGTATTGAGCAGATTCTTGCGTGACCAGCCGACAAAACCCGTGTCCCGGCAGACCGGCTTCGTCAGCCGTGGATGGGTCAGCAGCTGCAACGCAGAATGCCGTGTGAAAAAACGCAAATGTGTTCGATCCAGATGGCCCGCATCGGTGTAATCCCAGCGCCCCTGAAACAGCAGCGGAACCAGCACACTGAAATGCCGGATATTGGGCACACTCACAATGAGCGTACCACCCGCGGCCAGTTGTTGTGTAACCAGGCGGTCAACCATGGCCCATGGGTCGACCAGATGCTCCAAAACATCCAGACACAGCACCAGGTCGAACCGACCGCCTGAGAAAAACACCTCGGTGCGCTCGATATCGGCACAGTGCACCTCGTCCACGTCCTGACGTGCCGCCTTTGCCGCAGTTTCTGAAATTTCAACCCCGGCCGTGTAAGCCACACGCCGCACCTGGCGCAACCACGCCAGCGTCGCACCGGAGCCGCACCCCAACTCAAGAACGCGCCCACAATCGGCTGGCAGAAGCGGCGCGATTTCCTTGCGGGCGTGCGCAAAATAAGTATCGGCTTTGTTGGTATAACTTTGCATGGCTCAAATCGTGCTGCTGATCGCGGCGGTACCCTGGTGCCGATGCCACATCCAGGCCAAAGCGGCGTAGTCTACGACGCTTCTGAGCAGCCAGGCCCAAGCGGCTCCGATCAGCCCAAGGCTAGAAATGGCCAAGAAAACAAGTGCAGCATAGGGCAGCAACTCAATACTGTGCAACAAGGCGACCTGTCGGACCCTGCCAACCGCCTGCAGTGCAGTGAACGGAATCTGCGCCAGGGCATTGACACCGAAGGCAAACAGCAACACGCGTGTCGGCGCCGTTGCCTGGGCAGAAAAGTCTGCGCCAAGCCACACATGAAACGCCCACGGCGTGCCCAGATAGGCCAGTGCCACCACCAATGTGACAACCAGCAGACTCAGGGCACTGGAACGCGCGACCAGTTGCTGCGCTCTGGAAGTTGCCGAAGGGTCTGAGGATGACGCCAGGCTGGCCAGACGCGCCAGCTCGGGAAGCAGCACGCTGCACAAAGCCGCGATCAAAATCGGCAGTCGCGACACCAGGTCAAACGGAATCGCATAGACGGCCACTGCAGCGGCAGACAGTGTAAAACCAATGACAAACCGATCCACATAAACGATCAAGGGGCCAATCACATTGCTGACCGTCACCCAACTGCCAAAAGAGAGCAGTCGGCGCAGCCAGACCAGGCTGACGCCATGCAACAAAACACGGCCATAGGCAGCAGCGCCAACGCCAGCCTGATCCGACACCAGGCGCCAAAGTACCAGCACATGCAACAGACGCACGATCAGAATGCTGACACAGGCACCAATCAGACTGGGCGTCCAGGTGGCACTCAGACACGGACCCAAGACCAGCAGGACACCGGTCGGAATACGCAGCAGATTGAGGGCCTTGAATGCCCCGATCCCTTCCAGTTGGCCGCGCAGCGCTGATGACAGCAATAGCAATGGCAAACTGGGCAAGGTCCAAAACAAGGCCAGCTTCACCTCTTCACGCAAGCTGGGTGAAGACAAGTCAAACGGCACCCCCCAGACTGAAACCGCAAGGCCCAAAACCACCGCCGCCGCCACACCGATGCCTGACAACAAAACCGATGCTGTTCCCAACACGTGGGTCTCATCGACGTGAGTTCCCGCCACCGCGTTCGCCCTCAGGGCAGCAACCGCCACGGTCACCGCGCGGCCAAGCCCCATGTCAAGAAAACTGAAATAACCCACCACCACCCAGACCAACGACAGGATGCCCACACGCTCCTGTCCCAGGGTCTGCATCAACCAGGGCACCGCCGCGAGCGCGGCGAGCATGGGCACCACGGTTCCTGACAAGGACCAGAAAACCGAGTGAAGGAGACTGCGCGACAGAAGGGTGGCAGGTGGCATCAGGCAGGAAGGAGAGCTTCGCCCGCAGGGACTCTGCCAGCATCAAGCCACTCGGACATTAAAAGGGCACCCCCAGGTGCCCCGAGCGGCGGATTATCGCCGCATCGACTGCAATCAGGCGCGCTGCTAAAAATGGATGCCGCGCATCATCTGCTGCAACGCCACCGCTTCGGGCGACAGTTGCGACTTGGCAGATTTTTCGTCAGGTTTGGCACCTTTTGCGGCGCTGGAATCGGGGAACATCCTGAAACTGGTGTTCATGGCGATCTGAGCTACCCGAGGCAAGGCCGCATGCAAAATCTGCCCGGTGATGCCCAACCGGGTGGCAATGCGCACCGGTTTAAAGATGCAGGCCTGCGCAATCATGTCGGCCGCCTCTTCGGGTGAAAGCGTCGGCACGTTGTTATAAAGGTTGGTTGGCGCAATCATGGGAGTGCGCACCAGCGGCATATTGATGGTGGTGAAACTGATGCCCTGATCGGCAAACTCGCTGGAAGCGCAACGCGTCCAGGCATCCAGCGCAGCCTTGCTGGCCACATAGGCACTGAAACGCGGCGCATTGGTCAGCACACCAATGGAACTGATGTTGACCACATGGCCCCTGCGTTTGGCCACCATGCCAGGCAAAAAGCCGGTGGTGACGCGCAGGCTGCCAAAGTAGTTGAGCTGCATGGTGCGCTCATAGTCGTGGAAGCGGTCATAGCTGGACTCAATCGCCCGGCGAATGGAGCGCCCAGCGTTGTTGATCAGAAAGTCCACGCCACCGTGCTGCGTGATCACCTGCTGCACAAACGCGTCACAGGCGGCCTGTTCGGCAATGTCGACGGCGTACGCAACAAACTTGTAGCCGCGGGAGGTGGCCTCGGCACACGCCTCGTCAAGCTTCTCCTGGTCGCGGCCACAAATCAAAGTGATAGCACCCGCCTCAGCAAACTTGTGGGCTGCAGCCAAACCAATGCCAGAAGATCCGCCTGTGACAAGAACCACCTTTCCGGCCACCGTGCCACGCAGACTGCGGTCGATGTGCAGGTCCGGATCCAGATGCCGCTCCCAGTAGTCCCACAACCGCCAGGCATAGTCATCCAGCTTGGGACAGGCAACACCGGTCCCCTTGAGTGCGGCGACAGTGTCCCGGCAATCAAAACGCGTGGGGTAGTTCACAAAGGTGAGCATGTCTTCCGGCAACCCCAGATCGGCCATGATGGCGCTGCGAATGCGGCGCACCGGTGCCAGCGCCATCAGCCCCTTCTTGACGCTGCGCGGTATAAAACCCAGCAGCGCTGCATTGATAAACAGGTTCATCTTGGGCGCATGCGCGGCACGGCTGAAAATATCCAGCACATCACCAACGCGGTACCCCACCGGATCGACCAGGTGGTAACACTTGCCGGCAATGCTGCTTTGATGACTGATGGTGGCAAGTGCATCCACCACAAAGTCAACCGGCACAATATTGATGCGCCCACCTTCCAGCCCGATCGATGGCATCCATGGCGGCAACAGCTGCCGCATACGCTGAATCAGCTTGAAAAAATAGTAGGGTCCGTCGATCTTGTCCATTTCGCCCGTGCGGCTATCGCCCACGACCATTGCCGGACGGTAAATGCTCCAGGGCAGCTTGCACTCGGTGCGCACAATTTTTTCACTCTCGTGCTTGGTCATGAAATACGGGTGCTCGTAATTCTCGGCCTCATCGAACATATCCTCGCGAAACACCCCTTCATACAAACCGGCCGCAGCAATAGACGACACGTGGTGAAAATGTTTCGCCTCAATGCTTCGGGCGAAATCGACCGTATTGCGGGTCCCATCCACGTTGACTGCGATCTGGCTGCCTTCATCAGCCCCCAGGTCGTAAATGGCGGCGAGATGATAAAAGTGGTCGATCTGCCCCTTGATCTGCTTGATATCGGCCGCAGCCACACCCAGTTTTTTGTCAGCTAGCTCACCCAGTACCGGGATGGCCCGTGTCGGCCCCACACCCCAAAACTCGCGCAGCGCCTTGACTTTGTCCTGGCTTTCCTTGCGGATCAGAAAATAAACCACCGCGCCTTTTCGCTGCAGCAGCTTGCCAACCAGACGTTTTCCGATGAAACCCGTCGCACCCGTCACAAAATATTGCATGTCAACTCCATTACTGATGCCGCATTCTTGCCCGAAACAGCACTTTTTGCATTCAGCGTAAACCCGTGGGCAGCACGCCCATGGCCGGCAAATTAGTAAGACACACCTACACCTCGAACATCGGTACCCCTACAGTTGCGCCAAATTCGGGCCGCAAGCCTGTTTTGAAACTATTTTTGAACCAACCGGAGTACATACCATGGTGACCAAACTTACGAAAGCCGCAGCACCCAGCAAACCCACACGTGGCAAAACAACCGCCAGCAAAAAGACCGCATTGCCACTGGCGGGCTCGGTGAAAGATTCAGCACAACAGATCTGGCAAGCCGGTCTGGGCGCATTCACCAAGGCACAGACCGAAGGCACCAAGGCCTTTGAGGCATTGGTCAAGGAAGGCGTCAGTTTTCAGCGCAAGACGCAGTCCGCTGCCGAGGAAAAAATCAATGAAGCCACTCAGAAGATGTCCAGCATGGCGACCGACATCTCCAGCAAGGCCTCTGGTCAATGGGACAAGCTGGAGAACATTTTTGAAGACCGTGTCGCCAAGGCTCTGAATAAACTGGGGGTTCCGTCTGCCAAGGATGTCAGCGCACTGATCGCACGCATTGACGAACTCAATGCCAGTGTGCAAAAGCTCTCGGGTACCCAACCTGCAGCCAAGACCGTGCCCAAAGCTGGTCCCAAGACTGCCGCGAAGGCACCCGTGGCAAAAAAACCCGTGGCGAAGAAAGTGACTTCGCCCAAAGCCGCTGTCAAGCCTGCCGTGGCTGAAACCCAAGCGGATCAGGTAAACCCTGAGTCGAAATAGCACGATCGGTCTTAAACTGTGACCCATGAAGACTTCACCACCCGCCACTCCCAGAATTGCTTTGGCGTTGGCAGGTGGCGGGCCTCTTGGTGCCATCTATGAAATTGGCGCCTTGTGCGCCCTCCAGGATTCACTGCTCGGCATTGACTTCAATCGCTTGCAACATTACGTCGGTGTTTCTGCCGGCGGTTTTATAGCGGCTGGACTGGCCAACGGCATCACGCCACAGCAGTTGTTCACGCTGTTCATTGAAGACAGCAAACGTCAAACCGAGATTTTTGACCCTGCTCTGCTGCTCAGGCCTGCATTCTCCGAGTTTTTTTCTCGTTCCCTGCTGTTGCCTGAACTGATGATGGCAGGTGTCTGGCAGGGCACACTGGGGCGCAAGTCGTGGATGCGGGCGCTTGAGCGGCTGAGCCCTAGTTTGCCAACCGGTCTGTTTTCCAATGCCCAGATCCACACCGAGTTGAGTCGGCTGTTTTCCCGCCCGGGACGCAGCAATGATTTTCGGCAACTGAAAAGCCGCCTGACACTGGTGGCCACCCATCTCGACAGCAGCACCGCCGTGCCCTTTGGCCGACCGGGTTGGGACCATGTGCCAATTTCCCGTGCCGTGCAGGCCAGTGCGGCCTTGCCGGGCCTGTTTCCACCGGTCGAAATTGATGGGCAGCATTTCGTTGATGGCGCGTTGATCAAAACGATGCATGCGTCGATCGCGCTCGACGAGGGTGTGGACCTGATGTTGTGCCTGAACCCCCTGGTGCCATTTGACGCGACAACACCGGTTACAGCGAGAGACCGAATCATGCCATGGACCGCACCCGAACCCATTCCGCGCATCGCGGAAGGGGGCCTGCCCGCCGTGCTGAGTCAGACGTTCCGCTCATTGATTCATTCGAGGATGGTGCTTGGCCTCAAGAATTACGAACTATCCTATCCCAATACCGACATTGTGCTGATCGAGCCGAACCATCGCGACCCCGAATTGTATTTGGCCAATACTTTCAGCTACAGTCAAAGGCGTCACCTGGCGGAACACGCTTACCAGCAGACGCGCCAGATGCTGCGCTCCAATCAGACCAATCTGACGGCCAAGTTTGGCTACCACGGGATCACGCTGAATCACCGTCTGCTTGACGACTCCCATCGGCATTTATGCTTGCCGAAACACCCGCCCGCCCGGATTGGAAGGGCGTTGACCAAGCTGCATGACTTGATGAACAATTTGAGTCAGGTGGTGGATCATCCCCGCGCCGAAAGTCAAACCGCATGGTAAAGAAGGCACCACGACGTACGGCTGAGCGCATTCTTGAGGTCACACTGGCGCTGTTCAATCGCTTCGGCGAGCCCAATGTGTCGACTACCCTGATATCGGCCGAGCTCAATATCAGTCCCGGAAACCTTTACTACCACTACCCGGCCAAAGACGAGCTGATCAACGCCCTGTTCAACCGTTTTGAGCGCGAGCTGGGCGAGTTGCTCAACGCCAGTGACGATGTGCGCAACGTGGAAGACGCATGGTTCTTTATGCACAGCCTGTTCGAGCTGATCTGGCAATACCGTTTTTTGTACCGCGACCTCAACGACCTGCTGAGCAAGAACCGCCGCCTGGAAACTCATTTCCAGCTGGTCCTGAAGAACAAGACACGTGCCGCTCGGGCGCTGCTTGACGGCATGCGCCGGGGTGGTGCGTTGCAGATCGACTCGCGCGAGATCGACGCCACTGCGACGAGCATGGTGGTGGTGCTGACCTATTGGCTCAGTTATGAGTATGTGCGCGACCCGCGCAATGCGCTTGAGCCCAACAACGCGCAGTCTGCGCTGATGCGTGGCGCGCAGCACACACTGAATTTGTTGGCACCTTACCTTGAGTCTGGCCAGCGTGCCCATTTGCTGCAACTTGCAGATGCCTACAATAAAGGGTAGCGGTTCAAAAAAACAGGTTCTAGGAGACAAAAATGGCCAGATGGACGGCTTTTCCTTATGCTGGCACGGACAACTTTGATGCCGCCATCCTCAGCCGAAAGTGGCTCTTGCTCCACGCAGGTGATCTGGAGCCTTTGCCGACCCATCCGCAAGTCCTTCAAGCCTGGGTGCATTTTCACAATGGCGAATTTCACAAAGCGGCAACGCTGGGACAGGGCCTGGGGCACGAAGGCCTGACGGTTTACTGCAAAGCCACCTGCACCCACGCCACCTACCTGGAAAAACACGAAGAACACCGACTTGACCTGTTCCTGCAGGTGGCGCAGCGTGCCGAGCAGCGGGCACTGGCACAACCGGACAATGCCAGTGCGCACTATTGGTGGGCCTTTGCCCTGGGGCGCTACAGCCAGGGTTTGAGTGTCGCCAAGGCACTGGCCCAGGGTCTGGACAACAAGGTCAAAAGCCAGTTGGAAAAGGTAATTCGGCTGCAACCCAGACATGCCGATGCCCACATTGCGCTGGGAAACTTTCACGCCGAGATCATCGACAAGGTCGGCTCGCTGATTGGTGCCATGGCGTATGGCGTGAACAAAGACGTCGGGCTCAAACTTTTTGCCAACGCCATGCAACTCAACAGCAAATCACCCCGCTGCATGGTGGAATACGCCCGCGCACTGCTGATGTTTGACGGCGACAAAATGATGGAAGAAGCCACACACCTCTATCAACTGGCGTCACGCAGCCATCCGCGTGATGCCATGGAGCGACTGGAAGTCGAAATGGCCAAAGCCGAGCTTGAGGACTAAACCCGGTCAATCATCCCAGGGCAACATCAAAGTCAGCCAACTGAGTTTCTCAAACTCGGGGGCAAAACCATCGATGATGGCTTGGGGGTCGGGGCACAACGTGGTGTCACTGATCACGCCAAACTGCACACCACCGCCGTAACTCAGAATTGACACACCCAGTCCCACGGTGCCGGACTGCGGCACCCAAAACAGCGTCTGATCCAGCGTGGCACCGCAAAACTGCAGTTTCTCACGGGGTCCGGGCACATTGGTCATGACCGCCGTGGTTTTCTTGGAAAACAGATTGAGCATCGCATCCTGAGCCGGCTTCAACAGTAACCCGGCCACAGCCAACATACCAAAGGCCAACAGGGGCTGCATGCTGCCTTTCAGTTCGGACATGCGTCGACGCACCTCGTAGACACGCGCGATCGGATTTTCCAGACCCAAAGGCAGCACCACCGGTGCCAGACCAAACTGGTTGCCCAGCTTGTACGCCTGCGACATCGGGCGCAAGTTCACCGGCACCATGGCCCGTACCTCTTTGCCCAGCACCGCGTCACCATGGCCCTTGAGATACTGGGCGATGGCGCCGGCCACACTGGCCAGTAGCACGTCGTTGATCGAACAGCGCAAGGCTTTGCTCACCGCACGCACTTCATCCAGCGGAATGGGACGACACCAGGCGACGCGTTTGCTGGTGCCAGGTATTCCCTTGAGGCGTGTGGGCGAGTCATCGGGCATCAGCGCCAGCGCCGCACCGTCACGCAACACCTGATAGGCCAACCGGGCAAGCTCCGCCGACCCGGCCTTACCTTTGCTGAAACCACTTTCCAGCCAGCGCTCCAACACATTGCGTGGGTCGCCCATGGCCTCGAAAGCATGCACTGCCCCATCACCAGCAACTTCCAATGCCTTGACGGCAGCCACCGTCAAGGGTTCGATCAGGGTGTGGCTCATCCACTCCTCGGCCGCCTCCCAGCCATGCGGGTGTGCCCCCCGCGGTGCCCGCTGGGGTGGGTCGGATCCACCGTCCACCAAGGACTGAATGACCGAGATCAAAGCCAGCCCGTCGGCGATGCAATGGTGGATCCGCGCCACCAGGGCAGAGCCGCCGTCGTAATGCTCCACCAAACGAAAATCCCACAACGGATAGCGGGCATCCAAAGGCTGCATCGCCAGTTCACCCAGACGTTGCTGCAGCGCCTGTTCCGGCTGGGACTTGGCCGAAGCCGGGAGTTTTTCACGCAGCACATGACGCCTGATGCTGAACCGGGTATCAGTCACCCAGTTGGCCCCGGTTGCATCGAGCTGTACGCGCTGAGAAAATCTCGGATACTTGAGCAAACGCTCCTCGATGCGCTCGCACACTGCGGCATACCGCACACGCGGCTTGATGATCCAGACCCCAACAATCATCATCAGGTTACTTGGGGCATCCATGCGCAGCCAGGCGGTGTCCACCTTGCTCATGCGCTCTACGGTAAATGGAATATCTTTTCGGGTCACCATACACTGGCTTTTTTGGGAATGATCTCTATTTTGTCGGCAATCGCGCCTTTAAGATAGCTGTGTATTACCCTGATACGCACTGCCCCAGCCTCACAACCAAGAACCCAAGGAAAGTCCGCCATGTCAGCCCTGAAAACCAAGTTCGAAGCCGCCGTTGCCAACTCAAAAAATCTGAGTGAGCGCCCCGACAACATGACCTTGCTCAAGTTGTACGCCCTGTACAAACAAGCCAGCAGCGGTGACAACACAGAAAAGAAACCTGGATTCACCGACATGGTGGGACGCGCCAAGTGGGACGCCTGGAACGGGCTAAAAGGTACGGCCAGCAACGACGCCATGCAGCAGTACGTTGACTTGATCGAATCACTCAGCTGACCCGGCCTTTTGTTTGGGCCGTGCGCGCACCACCCGAGGTGCTTGCGGTTCTGTTTTTGGCGCGAGCAAGGTATCGAGGTTTTTGACAATTTCGGCCTCGATCTTGTGCTTGAATGCGCCCAACAGAAAACCGAGTTGTGCGCGCAATTCAAAACGGTCTTTGTGCACCAGCAAGTTGCCTTTGACGCCTGAGCGGGAAAACACCACCTCATCACCGCCCTTGCTTTCTGCATAGCTGCAAGCCATGCCGAAATCGGCCTCGACCTGTTCAGCCCATTGAAAGGCGATCTTTCTGGCTTTGGCCAGGCCCAAGCTGTGTTCGCGAACGATGTGTAAATCAGCCAAGTGTCTGCTCCTGTGCCCATTGTTGAAGGTGTGTGTTGCGTTCGATTGCCGCCATTTTGGCCAATTGCCTGACCGCATCATAAAACCTCTGCCAGTCGCGCCCGACCTGCTCAAACAGAGCCTCAAACCCCGGCACCAGATCATCATAGGCCGCTTGTGCGGCAAAACTCGCATTGTTGGCCTGCGCCACCCAGGCATCAAAGCCGCTGTAACCACCCCACTGTTGTTTGATCTGGGTGTAGTCGGCCCGAAACTCCTGCATGATCTTATTTTTTATAGCAGAAATCTCTTGTTTAGATTGCGCTAGAGCCTGTTTTTGAGCGTAAAAATCAAGCAGCTTCTGGCGCGTCTGTCGGGTCAGTGTACGAAACTGAACACGCCGCTGATCGAACAGCTGGTACTGCGCTTTGACCTGAGGATCGCCCTTTAAATCCAGCCATTGCCGCACACCGAGGCGCTCCACAGCGGTCGCAAAAGATTCATTGAAGCGCGTGTCGTCCGCCACATACACCACCTGGTGGGCCAGTTCATGAAACATCAGGCGCGCCAGTTCGCCATCGCTGTAATGGACAAAGGTATTGAGCAGGGGGTCGCCGCCAGCCCAGTTCATCCAGCCCAAGGTCGAGTAGGCCGGTACGCCATAAACGCTGACCTCCCATCCCTGATGGCGCAATTCGCTGGCCTGCTGGTTGGCGGCAGACTCATCAAAATAGCCGCGATAAGTCACACAACCCGCCACCGGAAAGCACCAGGTCTTCAATGTCAGAGAAAACTCGGGGGTCGCCACCACGTTCCAAACCACATGACGGCGATGCAAATCGGCGTAGGCTTGGTAGCTGGCGTTGTCTGGCAGATGCAACCGGGTTGTTGCAAAGTGGCGTATCTGCTGCGCCAGTTGCAGGCGCGCACGCAGCGCCGGCGCGGTCTGCGCGTCTTCCAGCCAGTCGCGGATGGGGCGCGCCGACTGCATCAGGCGCATGTGTCCGCCGATCGACTGCCAGTAGTAGGCGGTTTCGGCGCAGGCACCCAACAGCAGCGTCAGCGCCAGCAGCAAGCGCCGCGCGACAATGTGGGTTATCACACCGAGCGCCATGACTGGCACGGTGTAGCATGACTGACCGAAGCCTTTGGCTCACAGACCACATCACAGAAAGACATCAGGAATGCTCTACAAATTCAAATCAAAAGCCGCCGGTGACGTGATTATGTTGCAGCCCAACGGCGAGCATGTTCTACAGATCATCGGCAAACACAGCGCCGACGAACCCAGTGTGAAGGGCATTTTGCTACCAGAGCAGATGGCGCAGGCGCTGGACGCCTTGAGCGCAGCCATCGCGCACGAAGAAGCGGCACGCCGCGATGCCATCGCCGCCGCACAAGCCGAGCACTTGCCAGCACCCCGATTTGACGCCATCGGCTTGCGCCAGCGCGCGCAGCCCTTGATGGAGATGATACGGTTATGCCAGAAAGAAGAAGAGCCCATCACCTGGGGTGTCTGATCTATTCCAGCATAAAAACTGGTTTTGGCGCTTACCCATATTGGGTTTATCGCTATATTATTGATAACTTCTGGCGTCCTCGATCACCTTGCCATCGTTGGGCAGGGTGCCGATCGGCAGCAATTCGACCTGGGCGCGCAATTTGGTCACGTCCCGCATGGCCTGGGTCAACTGTTCAGCCAGACCGATGGCATCACCCAAGGCTTCGACCTTGAGTGTCATGCTGTCGTTGGCCATTTCGCCACTGACCACCAGACGCGCCCGAGTGATCTCGGGGAAACGCTTGACAACGGTGTTCACCTGCCCCGGGTGCACAAACATGCCACGCACCTTGGTGGTTTGATCGGCGCGACCCATCCAGCCCTTGATACGGGTGTTGGTCCGCCCGGTGGGGCAACTGCCCGGCAGCACCGCCGACAGGTCTCCCGTGCCAAAACGAATCAGCGGGTAGGTCCGGTTCAGCGTGGTCACCACCACTTCACCCACCTCCCCCGCAGCCACCGGGTCACCGGTGCCCGGGCGCACGATCTCCAGCAATACGCCTTCGTCCACCACCAAACCTTCGCGCGAAGCGGTTTCGAACGCAATCGAACCCACATCGGCCGTGGCGTAACACTGATAACCAGCCACGCCGTGCGCCGCAAACCAGTCACGCAAACTCGGCGGAAAGGCCTCACCGCCAAACATGGCCTTGGTCAAGCTGGGCAGAGGCACGTCCATCTCAAGCGCTTTTTCAAGAATGATCTTGAGGAAACTGGGTGTACCGATATAGCCTGCGGGCTGCAACTCGGCCATCGCCTGCACCTGCTGCTCGGTCTGACCGGTGCCGCCGGGGAACACCGTACAACCCAGCGCATGGGCACCGGTTTCCATCATCGAGCCGGCCGGTACAAAGTGATAGCTGAAGCTGTTGTGGATCAATTCACCCGGCCTGAAACCGGCCGCAAAAATGGCGCGCGCCATCCGCCAGTAATCCTGTCCCGTGCCTTCGGGCTCGTAGATCGGACCGGGACTGGCAAACACACGCGGCATTTGCGCACCAAAACCGGCGGCGCTAAAGCCACCAAACACGCTAAGGCCTTGCTTGCGGCTGGCGAGTTGCCGCTCAAGCAGCTCATGCTTGCGTATGACGGGCAGTTGGGCCAGAGCCTGCCGGCTATTGACACTGAACGGATCGACGTCCTGTAGCAGTTGCGCAAATGCCGGGGAGGCCAACTTGGCGTGTGCCACCTGCACCGGCAAGGCGCTCAGCAGAGCCATTTCACGCGCAGCTGGTTCCCGCGTTTCCAGCGCGTCAAAAAAATTGTTCATGTTCTTCCCAGAAAAAACTGTCACGCCAACCAGCGCTTGCGCCGCTTGTAACTCTTCACGTCCTTGAAGCTCTTGCGTTCACCACCACCCATGCCCAGATAAAACTCTTTGACATCCTCGTTGTTGGCCAGGTCACTGGCCACACCGTCCATCACCACCCGGCCCGACTCCATGATGTAGCCATAGTCGGCGTACTTGAGCGCCATGTTGGTGTTCTGTTCCGCCAGCAGGAAGGTGACTTTCTCTTTCTCGTTCAGATCTTTCACGATCTCGAACACCTCTTCAACAATCTGCGGCGCCAATCCCATCGACGGTTCATCCAGCAACACCATGCTGGGGTTGGTCATGAGCGCTCGGCCAATCGCGCACATCTGCTGCTCACCACCCGAGGTGTAGGCGGCCTGACTGGTGCGCCGGGTTTTCAGGCGCGGGAAATAGGTGTAGACCTTGTCCAGATTGGCGGCAATTTCGCCTTTGTCCTTGCGCGTGTAGCTGCCTGTGAGCAGGTTTTCTTCAATGGTCAGGTGGGCAAAACAGTGGCGCCCTTCCATCACCTGCACCACACCACGCTGCACCAGGTCGGCGGGCGACAGGTTTTCGATGCGTTCACCCCGCAACTCGATCGAACCCTTGGTGACCTCGCCCCGTTCACCACGCAACAGGTTGGAGATGGCACGCAGTGTGGTGGTTTTGCCCGCGCCGTTGCCCCCGAGGATGGCCACAATGTTGCCCTGCGGCACATTCAGCGACACACCTTTGAGCACCAGAATGACATGGTTGTATATGACTTCGATGCCATTGACATTGAGAACGATGTTGTTGGGTTCCATATTTCCTAGCTTTCACCAATCAACAACCCTGCACGCAGGACTGTTGGCTGGGCATCCCGGCTAGCAGCCGGGATGCGGGGAGATATCAGGACTGGCAGTCCGCCGGGGTGCGCGGGGTCAGCTTCTTGTCCTCGGCATATTTGGCAGCCGTCTTTTTGACCAGGGGTTTGAGAATTTGCTCGTCGGCCTGCAGCCAGTCAGAGCTGAATGCCCATTGTTTGCCATCCCAGGTGTGTACACGCGCCCAGTTGGAACCCATGTGGTCGGCGCAGGTGGTGGCCACCGGACGCATAACCCCGGCAAAACCCAGCCCGTCAAGCTTCTTTTGATCAAGCGCGAGGTTTTCATAGCCCCAGCGAGCCTGCTCACCATTCATCCACTTGCCTTTGCCAAAACGCTCTTGCGCGCGTCGCACACCTTCAACCGCGAACATCGCACTCATGGCACCCCGCATGTACAGCACCGAACCCACCTCTTCCTTGGGGCCACTGCCTTTGCCAGCACCATGGACCTTGGCCAGGATTTCCTTGACAACGGCTGAATTGGGTTCAGCACCATGTTGCATGGTGACCGCGTTGTAGCCCTTGGCCCCCTCGCCCACGTCTTTCACGTCAGGCTCGGCACCCGACCACCATACACCGTACATCTTGTCACGCGGATAACCGGTAGCCTGAGCTTCTTTGAGCGCAGTGGAATTCATCACACCCCAACCCCACAACAATACGTAGTCGGGACGGGCCTGGCGTACCTGCAGCCAGGTCGCTTTCTGGTCAACACCTGGGGCAGTGACTGGCAACAATTGCAGATTGAAACCGTGCATGGCAGCGCGCTCCTGCAAGAGCGGGATCGGCTCTTTACCATAGGGTGAGTCATGGTAGACCAAGGTGACCTTCTTGCCTTTGAGCTTGTCGAGGCCACCTTCCTTCTTGCCGATGGTTTGCACCAAGGCGTCAGCAGCCAGCCAGTAGGTGCCCGCGATCGGGAAGTTCCACTTGAAAATCAAGCCATCCTGGCTTTCGCTGCGGCCATAGCCTGCAGTGATCAAGGAAATCTTGTCGCCTGGCGCTTTTTCTGTCAAAGCAAACGTGATACCGGTGGACAAGGGCTGGAACACGGTGGCACCGCCATGTTTGCCTTTAAGACGCTCATAACACTCCACACCACGTGCCGTGTCGTAGCCAGTCTCGCACTCTTCGTAAATGATCTTCACGCCATTGATACCACCGCGCGCATTGGTCAGCGCCATGTAGTCCGCGTAGCCGTTGGCCCATGGCACCCCGTTCGGTGCGTAGGGTCCGGTGCGATACGGCAGACCGGGGAAGAACTGCTCTTTGGCCTGGGCAAACGCCCCTGCGGCGGCAGCGACCATGGCACTGGCCAGAACGATGTTGCGAATTTTCATGGAGTCTCCTAAGTAATTGACACTCACGTGCCTATGGTTAACGAACGGGAACAAACAACAAAATCAGTGTGGAAATGGCCACAAGCGCATCTTTTGTTTGCCAATGGACCAGAGTTTGGCCAGCCCATGCGGCTCAACAATCAGAAACCAGACAATCAACGCGCCAAAAATCATCAGCTCAGCGTGAGAAATTCCCGACGTCGAAATCTGCACACCGACCAGACCACCCAGCAGCGGCAAGAACTGGTTCAAAAAGATGGGGAGCAACACAATGAACGCGGCACCAAAAAAGCTGCCCATGATGGAGCCCATGCCGCCAATGATCACCATGAACAACAGATTGAACGACTGGTTGATCGAAAACGCCGCCGGCTCCCAGGAACCCAGATAGACAAAGCCCCACAACGCCCCCGCCATACCAACGATGAACGAGCTGACCGCAAACGCAGTCAATTTGGCATACATCGGACGGATGCCGATCACCGCAGCGGCCACGTCCATGTCGCGGATCGCCATCCACTCCCGTCCCATGGCACTACGCACCAGGTTCTTGGCCAGCAGGCCAATCACCACCAAAAGGGAAAGACACAGCAGGTATTTGGAAAGCGGCGACTCAATGGGCATGCCAAATACCTGCAGTCCTGATACCGAAACCGACCCCGAGGGCGCGTCGTTGGTGAACCATTTGATGCGCAAGAACATCCAGTCGGCAAAAAACTGCGCCGCCAGCGTGGCCACTGCCAAATACAAGCCCTTGACCCTAAGGCTTGGTAAACCAAACAAGATTCCAAACGCCGCCGAACAGATACCACCCAACACCAGCGCAGCAACCAGTGGCATGCCTGGCACACGTACAAAAAAATTGAACGCGGCATAAGCCCCCACCGCCATGAAGGCGCCCGACCCCAGAGAAATCTGGCCGCAGTAACCGACCAAGATGTTGACCCCCAATGCAGCCAGCGCCATGATGAGGAACGGGATCAGGATGGCACGGAACATGTAGTCGCTGCTGAACAGCGGCACCACCAGATATGCCGCGGCGATGATCAGCAGTACCGCCCAGCGATCCTGTGCAATCGGAAAAATCTGCTGATCGGCCCGGTAGCTGGTCTTGAATTGGCCGTTTTCTCTGTAGAACATGTCGATTCTCTATTCGTTGGGGGCTGGAAAAATGTCAGGACCAGTTTCAGACGCGATCAATGATCTTCTCGCCAAACAACCCTTGTGGCCGATACAGCAAAAACAACAGCGCCAACACATAGGCAAACCAGATCTCGATGCCGCCACCCACATACGGCCCCAAAAACACTTCAGACAACTTTTCACCCACGCCGATGATCAGGCCCCCAATGATGGCCCCAGGCACCGATGTCAGTCCCCCCAGGATCACCACCGGCAGCGCCCGCAGCGCCACCGTGGTCAGAGAAAACTGCACACCAAGCTTGCTGCCCCAGATCATGCCGGCCACCAGCGCCACCACACCCGCCACACACCACACGATGACCCAGATGCGATTGAGCGGAATGCCGATGCTCTGCGCCGCCTGATGGTCGTCTGCCACCGCCCGCAACGCACGCCCGGTCACGGTTTTCTGGAAAAACACGGTCAGCAGGCCGACCAGCACGGCGGCAATTACAGCCGCATACAAATCCTCCTTGTTGATCAGGATGCCGCCTTCAAACAGGCTCTCAAAGGCCATGATCGGCTCTTTGGGCATGCCCACATCAATCTTGTAAATGTCGCTGCCAAAAATGGTCTGGCCCACGCCGTCGAGAAAGTAGCTGATCCCCAGCGTGGCCATCAACAGTGTGGTGCCTTCCTGATTGACCAGGTGACGCAAGGCCAAGCGCTCAATCAGCCAGGCCACGCCAAACATCAGGATCCCGGCGCCAATGAAGGCCAGCGCATTCGCCACAAAACTGCTGGTGATACCCGCGTAAAGGGGGATCCACTCAGAAAATCGCGCCATCGCCAGCGCCGCAAACAGCACCATCGCACCCTGGGCAAAGTTAAATACCCCCGAAGCCTTGTAAATCAGCACAAAGCCTAACGCCACCAGCGAATACAGCATGCCGGCCATGAGGCCACCGAGCAAGGTTTCAATGAAAAATCCCATGTGCTTAACTCCTGCGTGCTTAGTGACTGGTGCCAAGATAGGCGCTGATCACTTCTTCGTTGGTACGCACCTCGTCGGGTGTGCCATCGCCAATTTTTTTGCCGTAGTCCAGCACCACGACGCGGTCGCTGATGTCCATCACCACACCCATGTCGTGCTCGATCAGCACAATGGTGGTGCCAAACTCTTCGTTCACATCCAGCACAAAACGGCTCATGTCCTGCTTTTCTTCGACGTTCATGCCGGCCATGGGCTCATCGAGCAGCAGCAGTTGCGGCTCCATCGCCAGCGCACGGCCCAGGTCGACGCGCTTTTGCAGGCCGTAGGGCAGCTGGCCGACCGGGGTCTTGCGAAACGCCTGGATCTCCAGAAAGTCGATGATGTGTTCCACAAACTCGCGATGTTTTTCCTCTTCGCGCTGGGCCGGGCCGATGCGCAGCGCCTGCAGGAAGATGTTGCTTTTGATACGCAGGTTGCGACCGGTCATGATGTTGTCGATCACGCTCATGCCCTTGAACAGCGCCAGGTTCTGAAACGTGCGCCCAATGCCCATGGTGGCCACCTGGTGGCTGTCCATGTGACTGAAGGTCTGGCCTCTGAAAGTAATGGCACCTTCCGTCGGCCGATAGACGCCGTTGATGCAGTTGAGCATGGAGCTCTTGCCGGCACCATTGGGGCCGATGATGGCGCGTACCTCGTGCTCATGCACGTTGAAGCTGATGTCTGTCAGCGCCTTGACACCGCCAAAACGCAGGGAGATGTTCTTGACGTCAAGAATGACGTCGCCAATTTGTTTGCTTGCCATGGGATGAACTTCTTTCAGGCTGCCGCTTTGACCGGTGCAAAGGTTTTGGTGTCGTCGATGCGCAAGGTGGCGCTCACCTTGCCGGTGCGACCGTCTTCAAATTTGACCTGTGTTTCGATGTACTGCGTGGTTTTGCCGCCATAGAGCGCGTCGATCAGCACATCGTATTTTTCGGCAATGAAACCGCGGCGGACTTTGTTGGTGCGTGTCAGTTCGCCATCGTCGGCATCGAGTTCCTTGTGCAGCACCAGGAAGCGGCTGACCTGAGAGCCCGCCAGCAGAGTGTCCACACTCAAATCGGCGTTGACCTTCTCCACACACTCTTTGACCAGCTGATAGACCTCAGGCTTCTGCGCCAGATCGGTATAACCCGCGTAAGGCAGATTGCGCCGTTCGGCCCAGTTGCCAACCGCGTCAAAGTCGATATTGATCATCACGCAGACCTTTTCGCGGCCATCGCCATACGCCACCACTTCTTTGATGTGCGGAAAGAACTTGAGCTTGTTCTCGACATACTTGGGCGCAAACATCGCACCGTCGTTGGCACCGCCCTTGATACGGCCCACGTCTTTCACGCGATCGATGATTTTCAGGTGGCCGTGCGCATCCAGAAAGCCGGCATCGCTGGTGTGGTACCAGCCGTCAGTGGTCAACACCTCGGCCGTGGCTTCGGGGTTTTTGAAATAGCCTTTGAGCAAGCCGGGCGACTTGACCAGAATCTCGCCGTTGTCGGCCAGTTTGATCTCCACGCCCGCGCACGGCACGCCCACCGTGTCGGCACGCGCTTCATGGTCGGGCTGCAGGCAGACAAACACGGCCGTTTCGGTTGAGCCATACAGTTGCTTGATGTTGACGCCAATGGAGCGGTAGAAGCTGAACAGGTCCGGGCCAATCGCCTCGCCAGCGGTGTAGGCCACCCGCACCCGGCTAAACCCCAGGTTGTTGCGCAGTGGCCCATACACCAGAAAATCACCCAAGGCGTACATCAGCCGGTCACCCAGCGGCACACTTTTGCCATCCATCAAGGTCGGTCCTACCCGTTTGGCAATCGCCATGAAGGCGTGAAACATCTTGCGCTTGATGCTACCGGCGTCTTCCATGCGGATCATCACACTGGTCAACAAGCCCTCAAACACCCTGGGTGGCGCAAAGTAATAGGTCGGCCCAATTTCCTTCAGATCAATGGTCACGGTGGCGGCTGACTCCGGGCAGTTCACCACATAACCACAGCTCAACCACTGCGCGTAACTGAAGATGTTTTGCCCAATCCAGGCCGGTGGCAAATAGGCCAGCACGTCTTCATGGTGGGTCAATTTGTCAAACTCGGCACCGGCGCGCGCCCGGTTGAGCAGGGTGTCGTGGGTATGCACCACGCCCTTGGGGTTGCCGGTGGTGCCACTGGTAAAGAACATCGCCGCCACATCATCGGGCAACACCTTGTCAACCTCGGATTTGAAGAACTCGGTGTGGATGGCAGCAAACGCCTTGCCGGCGGCAATCAGTTCGTCCAGCGCGGCCAGGCCGGGCTCGTCGTAATTGCGCAGGCCACGTGGATCGTCAAAGTAAATATGCGTGAGCTGCGGGCACTGCTCCCGTATTTCCAGCAACTTGTCAACCTGCTCCTGATCCTCGGCAAAGGCAAAACGGACCTCGGCGTTGTTGAGCGGGAACACACACTCGGGTGCTGCAGCATCCTGGTACAGCGCAATCGGCACTGCGCCCAGCGACTGCACCGCCAGCATGGTGGCGTACAAACGTGGGCGATTCGCCCCAATCACCACCATGTGGTCGTGCTGACGCAGCCCCGCCTGATGCAGCCCACAGGCCAGGTGCTCCACCAGTGCTGCCATGTCGGCCCAACTGGTCGCCTGCCAGATGCCGTATTCCTTCTCACGCATGGCGGTGTCGGTGGGGCGCTGCGTGGCATGGTTCAACAGTAATCGCGGAAAAGTCGTCTGCATCGGTTTGCCTTGTCTGCCTGATTCAATGCCAGTCCGGTAACCCGGATACTGGCTGAAGTGGGCGCAATGATAGGACGCAGTTTGACGTCAAGTTGTCGTTTGGACGACAATCTGGCGCTTTCTCGGTAGGTGTTTTCCCTGCGTTTTATCAATTTGTTGACAAAGGAGCTGATCCATGACCACCGAACCGAGTCTGTTTCAGCGCCGACGTCCCCTCACACCCGCCGAGCTTGACCAGATCCCATGGCTCAAGCGACTGCTACCCACCGAGCGCGAGCGTGCCGTGGAAGACCTGCAGGTCTCGGACGCCAAACCCGGGGACTATGTTTGCCGCACCGGCCGGCAGGTGACATACTGGTTTGGCGTGATTGACGGACTGCTAAAGATGAGCACCGACAACGCCGAAGGCCAGACCATGACCTTCACCGGTGTGCCCCCCGGTGGCTGGTTTGGCGAGGGCACCGCGCTGAAACGCGAGGTGTACCGCTACAACATCCAGGCGCTGCGCAACAGCATGGTGGCCGGCCTGCATGTGGACACCTTTCACTGGTTGCTCGACCATTCCATCGGATTTAACCGATTTGTGATGAACCAACTCAACGAGAGGCTGGGCCAGTTCATCGCCGCCCGCGAGATCGACCGCATGAGCAACCCGACTATCCGGGTGGCCCGCAGTCTGGCGGCGCTGTTCAACCCGGTGCTGTATCCCGGGCTGGGCACCGAGCTGCGTATCACCCAGCAGGAACTGGCCTATCTGGTGGGACTGTCGCGCCAGCGGGTGAACGAGGCGCTGACAACCCTGGCGTCCCACGGCGCAATTGCGGTGGAATATGGCGGCCTGAGGGTGGTCAATCTGCAGGCACTGCGCAGCAGTTACTTTATTGAATAAATCGGGCTTCAGCCCATATTCATCAAGTGTTAGTAGCTACAATTTCAATACTATGACGTCTTCACCCCAGCCTCCTGCCTTCCGGCGCGCCGCACCTCCCCCCCAAAAAGCCCCGATCCCTGCTGGCCAAAGCAACACCGCAGCGTTTGGTGCCAACGGCACCTTGAGGCTCAACAAACGCATGGCCGAGTTGGGACTTGCATCGCGCCGCGAAGCCGATGACTGGATTGCCAAGGGCTGGGTCAAGGTCAACGGCCGCGTCGCGGAAATGGGAATGCAGGTGGCGCCCGACGTCAAGATCGAGATCGACAAACAGGCACAGGGCCAGCAGGCCAAACAGGTCACGGTACTGATCAACAAACCGCTCGGTCTGGTCAGTGGACAGGCCGAAGACGGGCATCAACCTGCCATCACGCTGGTGCAACCGCAGAATCGCTGGACCGAGGACAACGCACGCTTTTTCTTTCACCCCAGCCAGCTCAAAAGCCTGGTGCCTGCCGGACGGCTCGACATCGACTCCACCGGCCTCCTGGTGCTCACGCAAGACGGACGGGTGGCACGCCAGCTCATCGGTGAAGACGCGTCGATGGAAAAGGAATATCTGGTACGGGTGATCTACACCGGTGTCATCAACACCGCTGCGGCCAGCTCGGCCGCTGCCACCCATACCGCGAGGCCCGTCGCACGCGCCACCCTGAACCGCCCCGCTGCGCCCACGCAACTCAGCCGCATCGATGACGACGACCCGGTGAGTCAGGACGTGCAGTCTGTGTTCCCACCCGAGCAGCTGGCACTGCTGCGCCACGGTCTGCGGCTGGACGGTCAGCCCTTGAAGCCCGCGCAAGTTGAATGGCAGAACCCCGAGCAGTTGCGCTTTGTGCTGACCGAAGGCAAAAAACGCCAGATTCGCCGCATGTGCGAGCTGGTCGGCCTGAAGGTCGTCGGCCTGAAACGCGTGCGCGTCGGCAAGGTCATGCTGGGCAATCTGCCCGTGGGCCAATGGCGTTACCTGGCACCGCACGAGCACTTTTGAGCCACTTCAGACCCTATCTCACGGCGTTTGATTTTGGGCAGTGGGTGGCGTCACACCTGAAGCTATCATCGCCCTTGACGGTCGCTGCAGACCATGTAACGACCCGTGCCAACTGCCCTCCGAAGAGATAGCCCACGTGAACCCCTACCCTGCGATCGACACACTCAGCAACCTCTACCGCTGCATGGTGCGCATTCGCGCCTTTGAGAACGCCGCCGAGATCGCCAGCCAGGGTGGTGTCAGCGCTTACGGCCAAAGCGCCGGTGGCAGCGCCCAGGTGCGCGGCCCGCTGCATTTATCCACCGGACAGGAAGCGGTGCCAGCGGGCGTCTGCGCACACTTGAGTACCCGCGACACCATCACCTCGACCCACCGCGGACACGGCCACACCCTGGCCAAGGGCGCTGACCTGGGGCGCATGATGGCTGAACTGTTTGGCAAAGCCAGCGGCTTCAATGGTGGCAAGGGCGGCTCCATGCACATTGCCGACTTTTCGGTCGGCATGCTGGGTGCCAACGGCGTGGTGGCGGCCGGTTTGCCGATCGCCGTGGGTGCGGCACAGGCGCAAAAACTGAAGCAGAAGACGCAAGCCGAACAAGGACGAGAGATTGAAAACACCATCACCGTGTGTTTTTTTGGCGATGGCGCCATTAACCGGGGGCCGTTCCTGGAGGCCCTGAACTGGGCGCAGGTCTATCACCTGCCGGTGCTGTTTGTCTGCGAAGACAACCGCTGGAGCGCCACCACCGAAAGCACAGCCATGACTGCCGGGGCGGGAGCCTCCGCGCGGGCCCAGAGTCTTGACATCGCGGCCACCCAGGTGGATGGCAACGATGTCGTCGCGGTGTACCAAGCTGCGCAGGCGTTGGTGGCGCAGGTGCGCGCTGGCCTGGGGCCGCGCCTGCTGCACGCCCTGACTTACCGGGTCAAAGGTCATGTGTCAGTGGACCCGGCCGCTTACCGCAACCCACAAGAGCTGGCAGCAGCCTTGCAAACCGACCCGATCGCCCGACTTCGTGAACGTTTTAAGGCTATAGCGCAGACAGATCAATCGCTGACAGCTATTGAAGATGCAGCGGCTGCCGAGGTCAACGCGGCCCTGGCTGCTGCTGCTGCTGCCCCCTGGCCTGACGCCAGCGCTGCTTATACCGACGTCCAGACCACCGGAGCCGGCACATGGTATTGACAACAACAGCGCCTGCCGCGCAGAGCATGACCTACGCGCAAGCCGCCGTGCGTGCCTTGCAACTTGAGATGCGCGCCGACCCCCATGTGGTGGTGCTGGGCGAAGATGTGGGGCGCGGTGGCATTTTTGGCCAGTACGCCGGGCTGCAAGCCGAGTTTGGTGTGGATCGCGTCATTGACACTCCGATCAGCGAATCGGCCATCATGGGCGCGGGCGTCGGGATGGCGCTGGCAGGCCTGCGCCCGGTGGTGGAGATGCGGGTGGCCGACTTTGCCCTGTGCGGCATGGATGAAATCGTCAACCAGGCCGCCAAGAACCGCTATATGTTTGGCGGCCAGGGCCGGGTGCCGCTGGTGGCGCGCCTGCCCGGCGGGATTTGGGACGCATCGGCTGCCCAGCACTCGCAGAGTTTCGAAGCCTGGTTTGCCGCCCTGCCGGGGGTGGTGGTGGTCTGCCCGGCGACGGTGCAAGACAACTACTCACTGTTGCGCGCCGCGCTGGCCTGTGGCGACCCGGTGATTTACATCGAACACAAAACGCTCTGGGGCGCATCGGGTGCTGTCGATGAAGCGTTGCAAGTGCCACTTGGCAAAGCTGCCATTCGCCGCCCTGGCACCCAGTTGACGCTGGTGAGCTGGAGCCGGCAGGCGCTGCTGTGCGAACAGGCGTGCCAGACGCTCGCGGCGCAAGGCATCGACGTCGAGCTGATCGATTTGCGCAGTATTTGGCCGTGGGACCGTGAGTGCGTACTCACCTCCACCGCCAAAACCGGCCGTCTGCTGGTGGTGCACGAAGCGATTCAGGTGGCGGGTTTTGGCGCCGAGATTGCCGCCACAGTGGCCGAAGTGACTGGCGCGCGCGTCAAACGACTCGGTGCACCGCGCATTCCGGTCGGCTACTCGCCCATTCTGGAAGCACAATCGCGCATCAGCCCTGAGACGATTGCCGCCACGGTCAGAACCATGCTGGCTTAGGCCCGACCCGACGATGCACTTACCCCACGAACCCCATCACCTGCCCATTGAGGTGCAAGACCCGACCGTTCCCGAAGAACACCCCCGCGTTCCGCTCAAGGTAGAAGACTGGTTGACCGTGATCGTCATGGCGCTGCTGGCGCTCATCACTTTCACCAACGTGCTGGTGCGCTATTTCACCAACGAGTCATTTGCCTGGACCGAAGAGTTTTCGGTGTTCCTGATGATTGTGCTGGCGCTGGTGGCGGGTTCGGCCTCGGTGGCGCGCAACCGGCAAATCCGCATCGAGTTTTTTTCTGACAGTGGCACGCCAGCACGCCAGCGTGCGCTGGCACGCTTTGGGGCGCTGATGGTGTGTGCACTCTTCACGCTGATGGCGGTATTGAGTGTGCGCACCGTGTACGACGATTTTCAGTACGGCGAAACCTCGCCTGGTATTGGCGTGCCGCAATGGTGGTACACCATGTGGCTGCCCGTTCTGTCGATCGCCATCGCTTTGCGGGCGCTGGGCCTGTTCATCCGGCGCGGGCGCGCGCCATGATCGCCACGTTGTTGTTCGTAGTGTTTGTTGGCATGATGCTGGCGGGCGTGCCGATTGGTGTGTCGCTGGGTCTGGCCGGCGCAGCGGCCATTGCGCTGGCCAACGCCGGCTCACAGTGGCTTGGTCTGCTGGCGGTGCCGCAGAACTTTTACGCCGGCTTGGGCAAGTACCCGCTGCTCGCGATCCCAATGTTTGTGCTGGTCGGCTCGATTTTTGACCGCTCGGGCGTTGCTTTGCGATTGGTCAACTTTGCCACCGCCATCGTTGGGCGTGGCCCGGGCATGTTGCCGCTGGTCGTGATTGCGGTGGCCATGTTCATGGGCGGTATTTCTGGCTCCGGGCCGGCCACAGCCGCCGCCGTCGGGGGCGTGATGATTGCTGCCATGACGCGCGCCGGTTATGCGCCGGCGTTTTCGGCCAGCGTGGTGGGGGCTGCGGCCTCCATCGACATTTTGATTCCCCCGTCGATTGCCTTCATCGTCTATTCAGTGCTGGTGCCAGGGGCCTCGGTACCGGCCATTTTTGCCGCCGGCATGGTGCCCGGTTTGCTGGTCGGACTGGCGCTGATGGTGCCCGCCGTGTGGCTGTCGCGTCATCACGGCATGGGCCAACAGGAGTCTTTGTTGCCGCGCCCACCGTTCTGGGCCAGCCTGCGTGAGGCGTCCTGGGGACTGGCGGCACCGGTGCTGATTCTGGGTGGTATGCGTGCCGGCTGGTTCACCCCCACCGAGGCTGCCGTGGTGGCGGTGTTCTACGGTCTGTTCGTCGGCATGGTGATCTACCGCAGCATCAAAGTGCGCGACCTGTTTGAGATTCTGCGCGAATCGGGTGAACTGTCAGCCATCATCTTGCTGGTGGTGGCTCTGGCCGGCGTGTTTGCCTACTCGCTCTCGACCCTGGGCATCATCGACCCGGTGACGCAGGCCATTGTCAACTCCGGGCTGGGTGAGTACGGCGTGCTGGCATTGCTGATGGCCTTGCTGGTGGTGGTGGGTATGTTTCTGGACGGTATTTCGATCTTTTTGATCTTTGTGCCGCTGCTGATACCGGTAGCCCAGTTTTACCATTGGGACCTGGTGTGGTTTGGCGTGTTGCTGACTCTCATGGTGGCCCTGGGCCAGTTCACCCCGCCGATCGCGGTCAACCTGATGGTGACTTGCCGCATTGCCGGTGTACGCATGGAAGAAACCGTGCGCTGGGTGATCTGGCTGCTGGCCGCGCTGCTGAGTGTGCTGCTGCTGGTGATTGTGTTCCCGCAGGTGGCGTTGTGGTTGCCGACCCGTTTGGGTTACTGACACAGCGTGCTTGAGACGTTTGGATTTTTTAACTGAAGGAGACTTGAGATGATGAAATTGCGTAGAACCCTGGTCGGCCTGGCCGCCGTTGCGGCCACCTTGGGCGCGCTCTCGACCCCGGCTGTGGCCGCTGAGCCTTACAAGGCCGAGTACCGCATGTCACTGGTGGTCGGTACCGCCTTCCCCTGGGGCAAGGGTGGCCAGATCTGGGCTGACCTGATCAAGGAGCGCACCCAAGGTCGCATCAACATCAAGCTCTACCCCGGTGTGTCGCTGATCCAGGGTGACCAAACGCGCGAATTTTCTGCGCTGCGTCAGGGTGTGATCGACATGGCAATTGGCTCCACCATCAACTGGTCGCCACAAGTGAAGGAACTCAACCTGTTCTCGCTGCCTTTCCTGATGCCCGACTACGCTGCCATCGATGCACTGACGCAGGGTGAAGTGGGGCAGAAGATGTTTGCCACCCTGTACAAAGCAGGCGTGGTGCCGCTGGCCTGGGGCGAGAACGGCTACCGGGAGCTGACCAACTCCAAGCGCCCGGTACGCAGCCCGGCTGACCTCAAAGGCCTGAAGATTCGCGTGGTGGGCTCCCCCTTGTTCCTCGACACCTTTACCGCGCTGGGTGCCAACCCGACACAGATGAGCTGGGCCGATGCCCAACCCGCCTTTGCCAGTGGCGCGGTGGACGGCCAGGAAAACCCGATGTCGATCTTCACCGCCGCCAAGCTGCACAACGTGGGACAGAAGAACGTGACCATGTGGGGCTATATGGCCGACCCGCTGGTGTTTGTGGTCAACAAGGACATCTGGGCTTCCTGGACACCGGCAGACCAGGCGGTGGTGCGCCAGGCGGCCATCGACGCCGGCAAACAGGAGATCGAAATTGCTCGCAAGGGTCTGGCTGATGCCGGACAGCCTCTGCTCAAGGACATCGCCGCCATGGGCGTCAACATCGTGCAGCTGAGCACTGCTGAGCGCGACGAGTTTGTCAAGGCCACGCGCCCGGTCTATGAGAAGTGGAAAAAAACCATTGGCGCTGATCTTGTGAGCACCGCCGAAAAAGCCATTGTGGCGCGCAAGAAGTAAGCCAGTGACGCCGCCACCCGCAGGGTGGTGGTATTGCCCCTTGCCTGTTCATCAAAAGCAGGCCGTCTGACGCCCATTGACACCGGCGTCAGGCATAGAATGACCTGTCATGAAAACGGGATCAGGTCTTCGCCTGGCACTTCTGTCGTTGTTGATCGTTGTACTCAGCGTGGCGGGCAGCGTTTATTTCTGGGTCTCCCTGGTCGATAGCGAAGCCACGGAACTGCAAAACGCCAGAATCCGCCACGAGCAACGCGCTGACCAGCTCAGCATTGCAGTGTCCCAGCAGTTTGATGCTGTCATCCGAAGTGTGGACACCGCTCTCAAGCACCTGCGCAAGGTGTATGTGCATGACCGCAAGAACTTTGATGCAGCGGCGCAGGAGTTGCTTCGAACGTATCCCCCGGACATGTTGCAGTTCGTCACCGTGTTCGGTGCCGATGGCTACCTTCAGTACTCATCCGATGGAAGCACCGAGCGACTGTTTTTTGGCGACCGGGAGCACTTTCGCGTGCACGCTGACAGGCAGGCAGACGCGCTGTTTATCAGCAAACCCATCGTCGGGCGCATCTCCAGTGTCCCGCTGATCCAGATCACCCGTCCAATTCTTGTGGACGGCCGGTTTGTCGGGGTGATCGGCATCCCGTTGCGGCCGGACTATATGGCGCGACTGCTCAATGCCATGCAAACCGACCCGCTGGACCTGGTCACCATCGTGCGTGCAGACGGTCGTTTTGTCACCCGCAGCCGCAACCTCGAAGCAGCACTCAAGACCCAGTTGCCCCTGTCCCGCCCGTTCCTGTCGGCACAACCCGGTGCACATGGCCGATTTCGCGACATCTCGACACTCGACAAAATTCCGATGCTGTTCTCTTGGCGCAAATTGACCGAGTGGCCAGTCAGCGTGGTGGTTGCGGTCAATGAGAGCCCGGAGTTGCTCAGAATCGGGCAGGGTCATGCAGTGGAGCGCCAGCGTGCCCTGCTGGGTATGGCAACCCTGACGCTGTTTGCAGTCGCCATCAGTTTCCTGCTGCTGCGGATTGGGCGAAAAAATGCGCAACTCGCCCAAAGTGATGCGCGCCGGCAACAAGAACAACTGTTCAGCCATGCCATTTTTGACGCGGTTGGAAATATCGGCCTGGTCATTGACCGCAGTGGAACCATCGTCCGGTTTAACCAGGCGGCACAGGACTTTACCGGTTACGCCTTTGCCGAGGTCAAAGGCCAGGCCTATTTCTGGACGCGATTTTTCCCGCCTGATCAGCAGGCCGCAGTGCAAGAGGTATTCAAGTCCTTTGCCACCGGGAACATTCCCCACCACTATGAAAACTACTGGATCAACCGCAGCGGTGAACAGCGGCTTCTGGCCTGGTCCAATACCACCCTGCCGGACCCACAAGGCCAGCCCTGTTACCTGGTTGCCATTGGACTCGACATCACGGCAAGCAAACGGGCTGAAGAGCAGCTGCGTCAGGCTGAATTGCTGCTGCGCTCGGCCGTTGAAACCATCGGTGAAGCCTTTGTCGTGTACGACCCGCGCGATCGCCTGGTATTTTGCAACGATCAATACCGGGCGTTTTATGCCACTTCAGCGCCCGCCATCCAGGAGGGCCGCACTTTTGAAGAAATTCTGCGCTATGGCCTGGAACGGGGCCAGTACGCAGCCGCCATCGGGCGGGAAGAAGACTGGCTGCAAGAGCGTCTGGCGATTCGTCGGCGCGGCGAGCAGGAGCTGATCCAGAAACTCGACGATGGCCGCTGGGTCAAGATCAGGGAGCGTCGCACACCGACGGGTCACACCGTTGGTTTTCGCGTCGACATCACCGAGCTTTACCTCGCCAAAGAAGCCGCCGAAACGGCCAACCTGGCCAAAAGTCGCTTTCTGGCCACCATGAGCCATGAGATCCGCACCCCGATGAACGGCATTCTGGGTATGGCGCAGATGCTGTTGACCCCCCATTTGGACGAGCAGCAACGCAACGACTATGCCCGCACCATTTTGTCGAGCGGTCAAACGCTGCTGACCCTGCTCAATGACATTCTGGATTTGTCAAAGATCGAAGCGGGCAAGTTCCAGCTCGAACGCACCACGTTCAGCCCGCCGGACCTGCTGCACGAGATTTGTAACCTGTTTGCCGGTACGGCCCAGGCGAAAGGTTTGCAACTGGATGCGCGATGGCACGGCACACCCAAGCGACGCGGTCTGGCCGATGCGCACCGGTTGCGCCAGATGCTTGCCAACCTGTTGGGCAATGCCGTCAAGTTCACGCAGCAGGGACAGGTCCTGATTGAAGTCAGCGAACGCGACCGCCATGGCGACACCTTGTGGCTGGAGTTTTCGGTACAAGACACCGGTATCGGCATTTCGGCCGACAAGCTGGGCTTGCTGTTCAAACCGTTCTCACAAACCGACAGCTCAATCACCCGCGAGTTTGGCGGATCGGGGCTGGGCTTGTCGATTGTGAGTCATCTGGCCAAAGCCATGGAGGGTGAGGTGGGGGTGAGCAGCGAACCCGGTGTTGGGTCGCGCTTCTGGTTCCGGGTGCCGATTCAAGTCCTTGCCGAAACCCAGGACAGTCGCCAGTCAGAGCGTGCGACCGCCGGCCAGACATCTGCCAGCCCGGCGTTGTTGCACGGCCATGTGCTGGTGGCCGAAGACAATCTGGTCAATTGCCTGGTGATTGAAACCTTGCTGGGCAGCCTGGGGTTGAGCGTAGCGCTGGTGCACGATGGCGAGCAGGCGGTTCAAGCCATCGAGCAGGCCGCCTCCGGCGCCGACCCCGATCAACATCAGCGGCCAGATCTGGTCCTGATGGATTTGCAGATGCCGGTACTCGACGGTTACCGCGCCACGGAGCAAATCAGGCAATTCGAACTGGCGCGGCAACAACGCCGTATGCCCATCATTGCCCTGACCGCGGACGCATTTGAAGAAGATCGGCAACACTGCCTGGCGGTCGGGATGGACGACTTCCTGACCAAGCCGATTGACCTGGAAGCACTGAAATCCGCGCTGGCCAAATGGTTACCCGGGCGGTCGATGCCCGTTGACGATGCTTCCTCCTGAACCCAGTGGATAGACCCTCGCCTCTAACACCGGCAGCCCGTGAGCGGCCACAATGCGTTGTATGACGCCTGCAACTCCTCCGATGCCAAAGAGCCGCCACCTGCGGGCCACCGATTTGCGAGCCGTCGCCCAATTGGCCGTTGAGGCCACGCATGCCATCACCCGCCTGAGCGAGGGCGTCCACCAGTCGGTCTGGCGTACCCTGGGCGCACCCAGTGGTGGCACCACCGCCCAAACGCGTGGCTTGACCGGGCTGGTCTACCAGAGCATTCAAGGGGTCACTCGGCTGGTTGGCCGGGGCGTGTCGGCCGCGCTGACCCAACTGGAGCCGCTGTTGCAACAACTGGAAGGCGCGCCAACGGCGTCGCCCGAGCGCGCTGCCGTGCTGGCGGCACTCAATGGTGTGATGGGTGACCGGCTGCAAGACAGCGCCAGTCCGCTGAGCACCACCATGACGCTACGTTTTAGAGAGCATTTAGGCCAATACTCAAAAGCGCTGGACCTCAGTTTACCTATAAATGATCAGATATCCGATGCATCCCCCAAGCTGCTGCTGGTGATTCACGGCCTGTGCATGAACGACCTGCAGTGGAGCACTGAGCAAGGCGGTCATGATGTCAACCACGCCAGCACCCTGGCGCAGGCGCTGGGCTTTACGCCGATCTACCTGCGCTACAACACAGGCCTGCACGTGTCGCAAAACGGCCATGCGCTGGCCGACCAGCTGGAACAATTGATGCAAAACTGGCCGACGCCTGTGACCGAACTGACCGTGCTGGTGCACAGCATGGGCGGGCTGGTGACACGCAGCGCGCTCTACTACGCCGCGCAGGCTGGGCTGCACTGGCCCCAGCTGGTCAAAAGTATCGTCTTCCTCGGCACGCCCCACCACGGTGCGCCGCTGGAGCGCGCCGGCAACTGGGTCGACGTGATACTGGGCAGCACGCCTTACAGCCGCCCATTTGCCAAACTCGGGCAGCTGCGCAGCGCGGGCGTCACCGATCTGCGCTATGGCCATGTGCTGGATGTGGACTGGCAGGGGCACGACCGGTTCCGGCGCAAACCCGACAGCCGCCAGCCTGTGCCGCTGCCAGAGCACATCGCCTGCTACACCATCGCGGCCACCACCGCTGCTCAACGCGGCAAACTGGCGGACCGACTGATCGGAGACGGACTGGTACCCCTGCATAGCGCCCTGGGGCATCACGACGACCCGGCGCGGCAACTGGCGTTCGCCCCTGAGCACCAACGCATTGTGTACCGCACGAATCACATGCAGTTGCTCCACAACCCGCAGGTGGGTCAGCAGTTGCTCAACTGGCTGGCTTGATCTGCGACGATACCGGGAAAACTCGGTTACCTTTGGCCTCCATGAAATTGATCCGCCTTGACCCGTCTCACGCCAGTGACTACCGCGCGCTCATGCTCGAAGCTTACGCGCAGCACCCGCAAGCATTTACCTCCAGCGTGGAAGAGCGTGCCAGGTTACCGCTGGGCTGGTGGGAAAGCCGCCTTGCCCCCGGTGACGCACCCGACGAGCTGGTATTTGGCTGCCTCCTGGACCATCAGCTGGCAGGTGTGGCCGGCCTGGCGTTCGAGCGGCGGGACAAGGTCAGGCACAAGGCCAGCTTGTTTGGCATGTATGTTCCAGCAGAGTACCGCCGGATGGGGCTGGGCCAGCATTTGGTTCAACACGCACTGTCCTATGCCAGAACCCGGCCCGGCGTCCGATTGGTACAGCTCACCGTGACCGACGCCAATGTTGCGGCCCGGTCGCTGTATGCACGCCATGGCTTTGTGCCCTTCGGTCTGGAGCCGATGGCAGTGGCCGTGGGTACCTCTTATGTCGACAAGTTGCACATGTGGTATGGACTCGACCGCCCAAGCACTCGGGAGTCTTTTGAGTTACCATAATTTCCCATGGCAAGTCCGCTCAAGTATTTTCCAGAAGCCAAGCAACGCGAGATGGCCGCGCAGGTTTGGGCATTGGCTGCCACCAAGACAAATTTCTTTTCTGATATTTGCAGTGTCAACCAGTATCGGTTCACAACCCCCGACGCCAGACAGGTTCTCCATGCCAAAGATTGGCTCACTTACTACCGTCAAGACGGTGCCCAGGAGGACAATGACTCCGTCAATCGGCAACTCAACAAAGCGCCTGGCTATTATTCCGGGGAATGCATTGCCGATGTAGAGCATTTTTTTGTAGCCGCGTTCATGGAGGTCGCGATCGGGCCGGCACTGACCCAGGTGGGGGTTGTTGGATGGGAAACATTTGACATTGTTCTGAAGCGTCCCGTGCTGAAAGCACTCGAAGCCGATGCTTTGGGAGGCAATGTTGCTGCTGCTTTTTTCAATGGGTTCCACGGTGGTCTCGGCGCCTGGTTCAAGTCGATCAAATGGAACTACGGCCAAGCGATTCGCGCTCAGTCCGGTATCGCATTTGGCTCTGAGCTGCTTGAGGGTCAGTCGGCGATCCCGATCATTGGTGACGGGGCGATTGCCATTGCCAAAGCGACTGCAGCGCTTCGCGATGCCGTCAATTTTGTTCAAAAGACGCTTGCCACCCCCCCGCCACGCATGCCAACGTTTGACACTTCGCCGGTCGGTATTTGCCCGATTTCGCCTGGTCCAGGTGCAACGGACAAGGAGTTCAAGCTCGATTTCAACGATCCCAAGCGCCGATCGCTTTCGGCCGTGTCGATGGCGGTTTACCAAACGTTTGACCTCTGGCCCCTGATTTGGTGGCACAACCCGAGCCTCGCAGCAAACCCGAACAAACTTAGAGGCCTCACCCATGTCCGGTATCGTGAGCTCTCAAGCTACTCGTCCTCTGAAATCGCCAAAGCCAAAGCTGCCGCACCCAGTTGGAAGAGTTTCGCTTTATAAATCTTCGGGTTCGCCAATTGACACCGAATGGGAGTGACAGATCAAGACACCGGCCGTCGCCATCCGAACCGGATTCTGGATAGCCTCTGCACTTTTGACCAAGGTTGAAGCCTGTCAATCAATGTTCCAAAGCTCTTCGACTGCACCGGTGTTTCCACGCGGACTTCGACTCGTCAGAATCAACACGCGTATCGCCCACGCCAAGCCACCCTCCTTTGTACAAGCGAAGCCACACTCATGAATACCCTACCCGCCCTACCCTGCTACCTCAACGGTGAGTTCACCACCTTGCCCAATGCCAAGATCAGCGTCATGGACCGGGGCTTTATCTTTGGCGATGGCGTGTACGAGGTGGCACCGGTGTACCAGGGGCGCTTGTTCCGCTTCGAAAACCACATGGCGAGGCTGGAACGCAGCCTGAAGGAACTGCGCATCCCCAACCCTTTCACGCGCATGCAGTGGGCTGAAATCGCAATCAAGTTAATAGCTACTTATGCTGATTCCATAAGCGCCAAAGCGCAAAATACCGACCAATTGATCTACCTGCAGATCACCCGTGGCGTGGCCATGCGCGACCACGTCATGCCCGAGGGACTGACCCCCACAGTATTTGTCATGACCAACGGGATGAAGCCGCCTAGCGCCGAGCAGCGCAGCCAGGGTGTCGCTTGCGTCAGCGCCGACGACTTTCGCTGGGCCAAGGCGCACATCAAGGCCACCAGCCTGCTCGGTGCGGTGTTTGCGCGCCAGATCAGCTTTGACGCCGGAGCAGTTGAGACGGTAATGTTTCGCGACGGCTATTTGAGCGAGGCCGCCGCCTGCAATGTCTGGATTGTCAAAGACGGCAAAGTGCTTGGGACACCCAAGGACAATCTGGTGCTGGAAGGCATTCGTTATGGCCTGATCGAAGAAATTTGCCGCGACCAGGGCATTGGCTTCGAGCTGCGCCGCATCAGCCGTGCCGAGGTGTTGGCCGCCGACGAACTCATGTTGACTTCTGCCACCAAAGAGGTGCTGCCAGTGACACTGCTCGACGCCCAGCCGGTGGGCAACGGCAAGCCCGGCCCGATGTATGCCAAGCTGTACGCGGGATACCAGGCGGCCAAGGCGCAGGCGCTGTCCGTTAGCGCTGCTCTCTGACGCCGCTCCGGCGACACGCAACGTGTCCGATTCCTCTGGGCATTGATGGGCCGAGCGTGGTGAATCCCCGGGAACAAAATCCCCGCCTATGGGCATGATTTGCCCGTTACCACCACAGGTGCCACCCTGGCCTCTCATTCACACCATTGTGGAGCCGAGTTCAATTGATTCCGGAGGCGCCGGCTCGCCTGGAATGCCAGGGCCTGGTCACGCGGTCAAACCCGTCAGATCAGCGTCAGGCGCGGGCTAAGCCGGAGTACACTGCAAAGGTCGTTCTGGCCCCTGCACCAGCCGATGCTGGGCAGGCAATTTCAACCACAAGGAGCTATTTGATGAAATTCAAACTTTTCGCCGCTGCTGTTTTGACCTCTGCTGCACTCGTTGGCACCGCCAGCGCCCAGCAGTTTTTCCGCATCGGCACCGGCGGTACCGCCGGCACTTACTATCCCGTAGGCGGGATGATCGCCAATGCGGTCTCACAACCCGGCAAGATCATTGCCACCGCACAGGCCAGCAATGGTTCGCTGGGCAATGTCAATGGTATCGCTGGCGGCGCGATGGAAGCGGGGTTCAGCCAGTCCGACGTAGCCACCTGGGCGCAAACCGGCACCGGCATTTTTGAAGGCAAACCCAAGGTGGCTGGCCTGCGCATGATTGCCAACCTGTACCCGGAGAGCATTCACGTGGTGGTGAAAAAGGGCTCTGGTTTCAAGAGCATTGCCGACCTCAAGGGCAAACGCGTGGCGCTGGATGAACCCGGCTCGGGCACGCTGATCAACGCCCGTCTGGTGCTGGCCGCCTACGGCATCAAAGAGTCTGACATCAAGCCCGAGTACATCAAACCCAATCAGGCCGGTGACAAGATGAAAGACGGCGCACTTGACGCCTTCTTCTTCACTGGCGGCGCACCTGCGGGTGCCATTGCCGAGTTGGCCAGCGCCGGTGGCGGCATTGAATTGCTGCCGATTGACGGTGCCGCTGCTGATGGTCTGCGCAAGTCCAGCACCTTCTTTGCGGTGGACTCGATCCCGGCTGACACCTACAAGGGTGTCGCCGCCGTCAAAACCCTGGCGGTCGGTGCGCAACTGGTGACCAGCGACAAGGTCGATACCGACACCGTCTATCAAATCACCAAGGCGCTGTACGGCGATGCAGCGCAGAAGTCGCTCGCTGCTGGTCACGCCAAGGGCAAGTACATCACGCTGCAAAACGCCGTGCAAGGCGTTGGTATTCCCTATCACCCGGGTGCCGAGAAGTTCTACAAGGAAGCCGGTGTGTTGAAGTAAACCGCGCTTGACTCAGCGCGCCAGATGGCACCTCACCCAGGTGCCATCTGGCGCATGGTTTGACGGGCGGCATCACCGCCCGTTTTTGTTGGAAAAACCTGAAGCCTTCCACTTATGAGCACCATTCCCGTCACCCTGCCAGATGACAAACAGCTGCTGGCGCTGGAGGAAAAGTTCGACCCCGAGATGCGCTTTCGCCCCTCGGTGCCGCCAGGCACGGTGCTGATCAAGTGGTTGCTCATCACCTTGAGTTGTTTTCATTACTACACGGCCGGTTTTGGCTTGTTGCGCGAAACCACCCATCGGGGCGTGCACCTGGCGTTTGTGCTGGGGCTGATTTTTCTGGTATTTGCCGGCAGCAAGGCGGCGGAAAACCGCTCGGTGCGTCACAGCCTGGCATCACCCGGCGGCATTCCGCTGTACGACTGGCTACTCGGTATTGCTGTGGCGCTTGCCGTGCTGTACATCCCCTACACCTTTGAAGACCTGGCGTTTCGCGTTGGCAACCCCAACAACTTCGACGTGATCTTTGGCACGGTATTGTTTGTCGCCTTGCTGGAGGCCACGCGGCGCAGCATGGGCTGGCCACTGCCGCTCATTGCGCTGGGCTTTACCTTTTACTCACTCTTTGGCCAGTATTTCCCCGGTTTGCTGCAGCACGCCGGATCGAGCTGGAGCCAGTTCATCAACCACCAGTACCTCACCAGCCAGGGCATCTACGGTGTGGCCGTTGGCGTGGTGGCCACCTATGTGTTTCACTTTGTGCTGTTTGGCGTGATGGCCACGCGTATCGGGCTGGGGCAACTGTTTCTGGACATTGCATCGAGCATTGCCGGACGCTACGCCGGTGGGCCGGCCAAGGTCAGCGTGTTTGGCTCGGCCATGTTTGGCATGTTGTCGGGCTCGTCAGTGGCCAATGCGGTCACGGTCGGCTCGCTCACCATTCCGGCCATGATTCGCGTAGGCTACAAGCGCGAATTTGCCGGCGCGGTGGAGGCTGCTGCGTCCACCGGGGGTCAGATCACGCCACCGGTTTTGGGTGCGGCAGCGTTTTTGATGATCGAGTTTTTGGGCCTGCCTTACCAGACCATCATCACCGCAGCCATCGTGCCGGCCTTCATGCACTTTTTTGGCGTGTTCATGCAGGTGCACTTTGAGGCCAAACGCTACGGCCTGCGCGGCCTGACCGAAGAAGAAATGCCCAAATTGCGGCAAAGCCTCAAGATGCGCTGGCCCACGCTGATTCCGCTGTTTTTGCTGATCAGCATTCTGGTCAGTGGCCGCACGCCGTATCTTGCGGCGTTTGTTGGCATCACCTCGAGCGCCATCGTGGGTGTGACCACCCAGGTGCAGGGCAACACGGTCAAAAACTGGCTGCTGATGGCGGTGATGCACCTAGCGCTGGTGGCTGTGGCCTTTACTGATCTGGATGAGATGACCAAACTGGGCATCTTTGGTGTGGCGATGGCCATCACTCTGGTCACCATGCGGCTGGCGAAGATTCGTGGCCGCATCGAACTGGCGGTGCTGGTCGAAGCGTTTGAAACTGGGGCGAAATACGCGCTGGCAGTGGGCGCGGCAGCCGCCACGGTGGGCATCGTCATTGGCGTGGTCACCCTCACCGGCGTGGGTTTCAAGATCAGCTTCATCATCACCGGCGCGGCCACGGCCATAGCCAATGGGCTGAGTGTGATCGTGCCCAGCTACCTGATGGCCATGCAATCACTCACGCTGTTGGCGGCACTGGTCATGACGGCGGCGGTGTGCATCTTGATGGGCGCGGGCATTCCCACCACCGCCAACTACATCATCATGGTGACAGTGGCCGCACCGACGTTAGTGCAGCTCGGCGTGGAACCGCTGGTGGCGCACTTCTTTGTGTTTTATTACGGCGTGCTAGCTGACATCACGCCGCCAGTCGCGCTGGCGGCCTATGCGGCAGCCGGTATGGCTGGCAGCGACCCGTTCAAGACCGGCAACACCGCTTTCCGGCTGGGCATCGCGAAGGCGCTGGTGCCATTCGTATTTGTTTTCTCGCCGTCGCTGATTCTGGTGGCCAAAGGCTTTACGTGGGCAGACTTTGCCATCACCTTCACCGGTTGCGTGCTGGGCATCACCTTTTTGGCGATGGCGTTCTCCAAGTTCTTCCTGGTCGAGATGAAACGCTGGGAGCAAGCGTTGTGCATTGCCGCTGCGCTCCTGATGGTGGCTCCCAGCCTGAGCGCCACCTTGATTGGCGTTGGCATGGTGGTGCCGGTGTTACTGCGGCAGGGGAAGGATTGGCGCCTGACGAAGCAGGGCGTCCATTGATGCGGTAAGCGGCGGGGCACGGGGCCGCACGAAATGGCAACGGGGCTGATCTCATCCTCGCGGGCGGTCCGCGTCCTTTCCCATTAACGCCAGACCACGGACTGGCAAGCCAATTTGTCGAGCAAGCGCAGCATGCTGTCCCTGGATTGGTAAAGTTCTTGCAACAGCAGATTGGCATCGTGACAGTTGCCTGATCTGGCAAGTGCCAATGCAGCGGTAGCCAGTGAGTGCCCTTGTTCGTGGTAAACCGCGATTTCCTTGTACTCTGGCGCTTTGCCATATCGGGTCACTCCGCTACCCCGATACCAACGACCAAAACTACAGATATTGCTATCGGCCTCAATGACCACATCACCATCCAGTTCCGTCACCTGTCGGGTCACTTTATCCACCCAGGCCCGATGGCTTTGAGCCGCGACCTGCAAGGTGACATCCTGGCCCATGGAAGGAATGACCATGGCGCCCCAGGACTGTCCCACATACCAGGTGTGCAGCCAGGTTTCCACCTGATCAGCCGGCATGGGCCTGGAAATGCCATAACCCTGCGCCAGATGGCAGCCAAAGTGGAGCAGCACGGCGCCATGCTCCAGTGTTTCAACACCTTCCGCAATCACCGGTCTGTTGAAGGCTTGCGCCAGGCGCACGACACTCTCCACAATGCCGAGACCACCCGGGTCCTCCAGCATCACGCGCACAAAGCTCTGGTCAATCTTGAGCAGTTGGACGGGCAGATTGAGGAAATAGGTTAACGACGAATAGCCCGTACCAAAGTCATCCAGCGCAAACTGAACCCCGAGTTTTCGGCACTGGGTGATGGTTTCGACGGCTTTCTTCATATCGGCCAGTGCCGCTGTTTCAAGGATCTCAAGCTCCAACCGTTCAGGCGCGACTTCAGGATGTCGCTCCAGAATCAGGCGCAATCTCTCGGCAAAATTGTCACGCAGCAGATGATCGGCACTGACGTTTGCGCTCACCATGCAATCGATGCTGGCCCTGCTCCAGGTGGCCATCTGCTTGAGCACGGTGTCGATAACCCACTCGCCCACCATCACTTCCAGTTCACTGCCGTCCATGTAGTGCAAGAATTCGCCGGGCGAAAGCAGCCCTCGCTCCGGATGCTGCCAACGAATCAACGCTTCAAATCCCACGATGTCGCCGTTGCGCAGATTGGCCTTGGGCTGAAAATAGAGCACAAACTCTGATTTATCCAAGGCTTCACGCAGGCGTTGCATGTAATGCCGCTGCGTCTGAACCTGCCGGTCGTGCCGGGGATCAAAGAAGTGGTAGCTGTTCTTGCCAGTCTCCTTGGCCAGGTACATGGCCTGGTCGGCGTGCCGCAGCAAAACATCGGCATCAGCGTCGTCAGACGGATAAATCGTGACACCAACACTGGCCGACACCGCCACCAAGTTCCCGGCTATTTCGATGGGCTCCTTGACGACCTCCAGTACTCGGTCCAGCGCCAGTTGGCTTTCTTGCGGACCAGCCAGGTCAGTCAACAGAAGAACGAATTCGTCGCCGCCGAGTCGCCCCAGGGTGTCGTCTGTTCGCAAGACCTTTCTCAAACGTCTGGTGATTTCCACCAGTAGTTTGTCGCCGCCGTCATGTCCAAACCGGTCATTGACGACCTTGAACCCATCGAGATCGAGGTAGCAGACGGCCACCGACCGTCCGGTCCGTCGGGTACGCAAAAGGGCTTGACTCAAACGGTCCAGCAGAAGTCGGCGATTGGGAACCCCGGTCAGCATGTCAAAGTGCGCGATGCGATACAACTCTTCTTCGTGGGCTTTGAGCAAACTGATGTCAGAAAAGACGCCGATGTAATGCTGCAGTTTGCCCGCGCTGTCTCGAATCACAGAAAGAGACAGTATTTCGGTGTACAGCTCGGCGTTATTGCGCCGGTTGCAGACCTCTCCCTGCCAGAAGTCATGCTCGGCGATGGAAGACCACATCTGTTGGTAGAACGCAGCATCATGCTTGCCTGACGCCAACAGTTTGGGCGTTCGGCCAAGCGCCTCGTCGCGTGAGTAACCGGTGATGCGCGTGAAGGCCGGGTTGACATCCACAATGGTCTTATCGGGCGCGCAAATGATGATGCCTTCGTAACTGTTCGCGTAAACACTGGCAGCCAGCCGCAAGCCCGATTCGGCGCGCTTTCTTTCACTGACATCCCGAATCACAGCGCTGAAATGCGCGCCGTTCGAGGTCGCCCAGGAACCCAGTACCAGTTCTATGGGAAATTCACTGCCACCCTTTCGCAGGCCAATCAACTCGAGCACCTTGCCCAGCAGGTGAGGGGGAGTCCCTTCGCGCAAACGAGCCATCGCCAGATCATGCGCATGGTTGAGTCGCTGCGGCATCAAACGGTTCACCGATTGACCCAGCATCTCGTCGGCCGTGTAACCAAAAAGATGGCAAGCACCTTCGTTCCATCCAATCACCAGCCCATTGGCATCAGCCTGAATGATGGCGTCCGGGGCGGTATCCACCACCGCGCGCAAGCGTTGTTCTTTTTCACTCAATACCTGCGCCATCGCCTCGACCTGCTGGCGCTGCATCTCCGACTCGCGCAGCGCCTTGTAGGTCCGCAGTGCAACGTACACCGAGACAAAGATCTTGTCGGCAGTCAGCTCGGATTTCAGGCGGTAACCGTCAATTTCGTAATCCGTCACCACCTCGCGCTGCGGCGCATAACCGGGTTGTCCGGTCACCAGTACGATCTGAACCATGCGGTTGCAGATGTCACGACGGATATGGCGCACCAGATTCAATCCGGCAAGCTCAGACTCCATCACCACATCCAGCAGTATCAACGAGATGTCCGGATGCTCGGCCAGGATTTTCTTGGCCTCAGCAGCCGAGTGGGCGTCCAACAATTGCAGTGGTTTTCCCTCCACCCGCATGTCCCGAAGCGCCAGGTTCAGTACGGCATGAATGTCTTTTTCATCGTCCACCAGCAGCACTTTCCAGGCCGACACGGTGGATCCATCGGGCCCTGCTGCGGACTCTGGTTCAGGCGCAAACAGGTCGGAAAAGGCGTCGGAATCAGTCATGGCTTTTCTTTCAGACCATCATGGTTAGGGACCTCAATGCGAAAGCACACCCCCCCACTGGGGCTGCGCTGAACGGTGATGCTCCCGCCCAGCCTCTGGGTGATCAGGTTGTAGACGAGATGCATGCCCAGGCCAATGCCATTTTGCATATCGGTGGTAAAAAACGGGTCGAAAATTCGCGCCTGCGCCTCAGCTGTCAATCCATTGCCATCATCGGAGTAAACGAGCGACAGCATGGACTTGGCTAGAACAAGCTCCACTTGAATACACCCCGCGTCACGACCCTTGAAACCGTGCTGCAGCGAGTTGGATACAAAGTTGGTGAAGATGCTGGTCCAGTCCCCCGGGTAGCTTTCAATCTCCAGAGAATCATCGCAAATCACACTGACACGAATGCGTTCGGGCGAGATGCGATCACCAAAACTGTGAATGACCTCATTGAGGCAGTTTTTCACCCGGAATCGACTTTTCGTCTGCGGTAAACCATTCACGGCCACCTGCCGAAACTTGTCAATCAACAACCCGATGCGCTCCAGATTGGACAGAATCAGTGTCGACTGCGCCTGAGAATCCTTCAGATAGACCTGCAGGTCAGACTGCGTCATACGCCGCTCTGAAAAGCTCTGCGACAGATTCTGGGTGCGTGACTGCATGGTGGACGCAGCCAGAACGCCGACGCCCACCGGCGTGTTGATTTCGTGGGCCACACCGGCCACCATCACACCCAAGGAAGCCATTTTTTCTGCTTCAACCAGGCGTTTGCGGGTTCGGGCGTTTTCGATTGCCAGCGCCATCATGTCGGTCATGGCCAGCGCCAGATTCAGGTAGCGCTCACGCTGCTGCGGGAACGCAAGCGCATCCACCACAACATGACCAAACACATGGTCATCACGCGCCACACGCAGCATGAATCCCTGGTCAGAGCTTGTCCATCCATAAGGTGCAGTCAGGGCGTGGACCTGCTCAGCAATTTCAGCGGGTATATCGGTGAATTCGGCCCCTGGTTGGGGTTCCGTTGAGACGTAATACCAGATGCCCGGTGCAAATAGCATGCGAAACAGGTCCTCAACGGCACTGATGACCTCGGGCTCCGTGCGCGCCTTGGTCATCCGGGCCAACAGGTCCATGGCTGTCATGTGGTCTGCCAGCGCACGCGCATGACTTTTCGCCTGCAGTCGGACAAGACCGTCAGATTGACCAAGTCGCCATGTGAGTACCAGGCGACTCAGGTAGAGCCGAAGGTGATCCAGCCCGACTGCCAAGCGGTGCGCTGGTATGCCCACGGCGATCTCGATTTCTGCCAGCAATGCAGCAGCCCTGTCGTCGATACCTGTGTCCAGCAACACCAGCCGCTTGGCAAAGTCCTGAAAAAAAGCTGGCGCGGTATCGCTGGTAAACCCGAGATCTTCCACATTTTCTCGCCAGCCTTGCAACCACGCTGGACTCATCAGGTAGCCACCACCCGACATGACCTCGTTCACCAGGGTGGCACCAGCCAGCAGATGGAAACACTGCTCCTGAATCAGCACCCGTGTGAGCGGAAAGTCTGCGGGCGGGTCTCCCAGCCCTGCAAGGCAGGCACGCCCCAGAACGATCACCTCCGAGCAATCAGCAGGCAAAAGACCTCGAAGGTCTTGCCACTGGACCGGGGGACGCCCACAACGCGCGGGAAAAGCCAATGAAACGACATCGGGCCAAGCCTCAGCCGCCAGGCTGGCCTGCATCTCCAGCTGAAAATTCTGGCATCCAAAGATACAAAGCCTGGCCATGAAAAGTTCACCAGTGTGAGGTGCTTACCCGTGCCAGTCCGCTACCCACGTGAGTGGATA
>NZ_JAGPBB010000010.1:0-3627 GCF_018063565.1 Rhodoferax sp. | reverse complement strand
CGGGATGTGCAATCACCGGCGCCCCGCACAAAGGGGGACCATCTGGCGAGAACAGGGTGGTGCCGCCCCAGGCTTCGACCTCAATCGACGCATAGAAAAACGGGTAGACGCAATCGCTTCGGTATTTTTCCAGCAATCGCATCTGCCCTTGCACCACATGTTCGGCGCAGGAAAAGTAGTGCTCGATCGACATGCCAAGCTCCTTGGCACCGTGAAGGGTTGTCAGCAGAAACAGGGGCACACGGTCCGGCTCCTGGTGACCCAGGGTGGTCAAAACCCGCTGCATGGAATTCATGATTGTCGATGTCATTGCATTTCTCCCATCATGCGCTCAACAATCGCAACGGCCTGCGCTGCGCTGCTTCCCATGGCATCTGCGCCAACCTCCTGCCACAATTGGCTGTCGAACAGGAAGGGCGCGCCGCCCACAATCACCCGGGCGTTCGAACCTCTGGCTTTCAAAAGCAAGCACACCTCGCGCACTTTCAGTGCCGAGGGCAGCATCAGCACAGAGATCATCAGGACCCGGATCTTGTCTGCGATGGCGCGGTCAACCAGCGCCTCAACGTCCATGCGACCATAGTCAAAGAGCTCAAAACCGCTGGCGCGCATGACGGAATACACAATTCTCTTGCCAAGGTCATGGTAGTCGCTGAGCACCACGATCGCCGAGCGTGGCTGGTGCTTTCGGTCCGGATCGCTGGGTGGCAGCGTCCGGTCAACCAGTTCCTCGCAGAAGCGCCCACTCATGTACACCTGTGACAGCGCAACGCTACCTGCATCCCAGGCCCCACCGATCTGCTCAAGTGCCGGGACCACCACCTGTTCTACCGCGTCAATGGGTGAAAGCTCCAACAGGACTTCCTGAAAGATGCTGTCGGCCTTGACCCGATCCAATGATTCCAGTGCCTCACGAAACGGCGTGACTGAAGTGTTCATTTGGGCAGTCTCCTTGGTTCAGAAATAGCTGGCCTGTTTTTATGGTAGCCACCGGACAACGGAAAACCAATCGGGTCGATACCTGAGCCGCGCGGGAAAAACACCTGACTGGCGCCCTCTCAAGCGGTTTGTCAAACGCTTCGATACCGCTCAGGCAGGAACTTCAATGTGGAGGCACACACCGTTTCCAGGCGTGCTGACGCAAGTGATGCTCCCCCCAAGGCGCTGGGTCACAAGGTTGTACACCAGGTGCATCCCGAGCCCGGCGCCATGCTGGAGATCGGTGGTAAAGAAGGGATCAAAGATGCGCCCCACTGACTCCGGGGTCAGTCCCACGCCGTCATCGCAGCAATCGACTCGCAGGCTCTTTGTGTCGTGCGTGACCCGGATATCGATGTGACCCTGCGCGCGTGCCTTGAATCCGTGCTTAAGGGAGTTATCCAGCAGGTTGCTGAAGATGTTTGACCAGTCCTCGGTTGAACCCTCAACAAGCAATTCCGTCGGGCAGTCGATCGTCAAGACGGCGCCAACAGCCAACATTCGGTCGCCAAGACTACCCGCCACGCCGTCAAGGCATTCCCGCAATCGGCACGACTGTCGTTCGCGCGACTTGCCACCGACGGCCAACTGGCGGAAACTGTCGATGAGCCGAGCCATGCGCTCCAGATTGCGGCCGATCAGGACGGCGCGCTCGCTCGATGCCTCCAAATAGCGTGTCAGGTCTGCGTGCGTCATACTGCGTCTGGAAAAGTTCGCAGAAACTGCACTGGATTCATCCTGCAATGCGCTTGCAGCTGACAGACACACCCCCAACGGCGTGTTGATTTCGTGCGCAACACCAGCGACCAAAACACCAAGGGAGGCCATTTTTTCGGCCTCAACCAGCTTTTTTTGAGTTTCCTTGAGCGTGGTGTTGGCGGCCTGCAATCTGAGATTGGCTTGGGCCAGTTCGACTTGTGCCTGGGTGTAATCGCGATTGAGCCGGAGTATGCTTGTATTGAGTCGCTCCAGATCCTCGATGTCATATTCCGCCAGAATCCGCAAGCATTTGCTTTCGCGCCACACACGTGCCAGCAGCGTACGTGTCTGCCCCATGTATTCGCCAATCGTCAGCAAGCCTTGATAAACCAGACCATCACGATCAGGCGGTGCGCGCCAGAGTGCCGAAAAATCGGGCTGGATCAGCAAACGAGCGATATCCGAACTGGGTGGCGATGTACCACCAGCGACAATCAGCCGGCGAAACCCGACATTCGCCTCGATCAGTTCACCCTTGACGTTGAGCACGGCTGCAGCAACCGCCAATAGCGGATCAAGGCTGGTCGACCAGTTCATCATTGGCTGGCTTGGTGACCAACGATGTGACTGGCCAGCTCTACGGCCGCCAGGGCATTGGTGGCCGAGGCATCGGCACCCACAACATCGGCAAGAGGCCTGAAACGGTTGATGGCCAGGCCGCCGACCATGATGGCCGGACGCGTCGCGCCAAGGCACTGCGTCAACGCTGCGATCACTGCCTTGACAGCTGAAAGGTGCTGCGGGAATGAAACCGACAGTGCCAAAAGATCTGGCCTCCAGTCCACCACCTGTTGCACCAGGGACCGTGTTGGCACGTTGGCACCAAGGTACTGAACATCCCAGCCGCTCAGCAAGAAAGAATCGGCGACCATTCTCAGGCCCACCGAATGGTCATTACCCTCCACACAGGCCAACAGGACCCGCCTGTCCATCGGCGAAGGGGGTGGAGAGCGCAACAGCGCAACGGTCATCACTGACTGAGCGATGGCCGTCGCCATGTGCTCCTGTGCCACGCTCACCTGGTTGGTCTGCCATTTTTCGCCAATACTGTAGAGCGCCGGTTGTATCAGGTGCAGTTCGATAGCAACCAGGCCATGCCCGGCATCAAGACAGTCATTGACAACTCCCAGTGCGTCAACTTGGTCACCGGCGAGCAGGGCTGCCTCAAAGACCGTCGCTTGCGGCCACGGTTCGGGCGAAACAGGGGAAATCTGCGGTTCATTGCAAGATTCTGTGAACTTCGTCCGCGTTGCCGTCAGCGCTGCAACGACGACCTGGCTATCCCCGGGTTCCATGGCCCTGGCAAAATATTCGGCGAGCCAGTCTAGCGTTTGCGCCAGGTACCCGGCGGGAATCCCGCGCCCGGCCAGCACGTTGCCGATCCAGTGCAGGTAGTCGACCATGGGCTGCAGAAAGCCAAATTCCAGCACTGGACGCAGAAACTCGAGGTGGAACGCGAAATCTTCCCGGCAGACGTCAAGGCCGCGATCTCCAAAACGCTCGTACAAGGAGCTATAGGTCGCGTAGAAACGATTGGTCAAGACGCTCGCCGCTTCAGTCTGCAAGCAGAGGTAGTGCTGCAACCCGCTCGGAGTCAAGACTGGCAGTTCATCATATCGGTCCATTGAGTACACCCATCCGTGTTGCCACCTTTTTCATGGTAGCGACCGATCCCTGGGAAACCAATAAGGTCGATACCTGAGCCGGGCGGATAAAACACCTGACTGGCACTCTGAGCAGAATCGGCCCCCTTGAAATACGCCACATCATCCCTAGTTAAAAGGTCGATTGAGTGCCGGCCTATCAGCTGCCGGTTTTTTTAATGCTTTGAGAACACCCACACCCCATGAGCAAACAAACCCTTTCCTTCCAGGCCGAAGTCGCGCAACT
>NZ_JAGPBB010000067.1 GCF_018063565.1 Rhodoferax sp. | reverse complement strand
AGGCACTGATGGGTGGGGTGGCTTTCCCCGAGCCTGATGAACTGCTTGCCGACATCATGGCGCTGGAAAACTGGCGTGCGCAGACGGAGAAGCGCAGTGCTGATACGGCGAAGAAACGTAAAGCGGGAACGCCTACTATTGCAGTACCCTCGATGGCTACAGCATAGTCCGCTTTGGCATCAACCAAAGGCTGGTATGCGGATGATGCGGCCCACCCGCGCGTGGGCCAACTTAGCCGGTGCCGGCCACCCCGGGGCGGTGCCGCTCGTGCCAATATTTTCCAGAAGCCATCGAAGCGTCGGACAAGCGGTGCGGCCACGCAGCCAGGCGATTGTGCGTCGCCCGCCGGCGTCCGGGACCGGAGCCGACTCTGATCCGCACCAGCCGGTCATTGCCCGATTCGGCGCCCCATACCTCACCCGACGGGCCCGCCAGTTGCCGCACGCCGGCGTTCGGGCGGCTCGACGGAAAACTCTCAAACCTTTCGATCAACGGATCGAAGCGGAGTAGGGCATTTCTGCCCCAGTCGGAGAGCCAGATCTTGTCCTGGTCGACGACCCAGCCTCTGGCATAATATTCAACTTCTCGTTGTGTTCCGGATCATCTTTCATGCGAGCCTAACCAACCCTTGTCACTGGGTGCGCCTGAGACAGTATGAACCCTCGTGAGACCTGTCTACAGGCAGCGATCCCAAGGCAAGAGAGTTTGACGGTATCGGCGACGGTATCAAGAAGTATGAGTCCACGGAAAGTGGCATGAACACTGAGGATGGAGAATGCTATTGACAATCGAGTGGGAATGAACTGCTGACTCTCTCGCTAACGCGCTCCTTGCAATAGGCTTGCCAGATCGAAGTGCAGGTCCTCGACTTGCTCTTTGGTCGGAGACAGGCCAGCCTCGATCAGCTTGCGGGCTTGCAGGTGGTCTTTGCTGGCGTTGATGCTGTCAACGGCCAATAAGCGCCCGGATTTGAAGTGATACACGCTGAAGCTGGCGCCAAGGCCCATGTCACCGCGCACGACCCAGTCGTTGGCACCCATTGACAGGCCGGCCATTTGCAGTTTTTTGTCGTACTGATCGCTCCAGAACCAGGGGGTGGCGGTGAATGGGCGGTCCACTCCAAGCAGCGCTGCCGCGGCAGATTTTCCTTGTTCTGTCGCATTCTGAACGGACTCCAGGCGCAACAGGTTGCCATCGGCCAATCGACGCGCAGTGCAATCTCCAGCGGCCATGATCAAGGGGTCATTGGTGCGGCCGCAGGCGTCCACCACAATGCCGCGATCACACGCCAGACCTGCTGCCAATGCCAGCTGATCGTTGGCTGCCACCCCGACACCGACCACCACCAGACCCGCCGGATGCCGCGTGCCATCTGCCATTCTTACCGCAAAGACGGCGCCGTCTGGCCCGGTCTCAAGGTCATCAATGCGCGCGTCCAAAACCAGTTTGACGCCATGGTCAAGGTGCAGCTGGGCGTACCAATCCGACAAAACCGGCGCCAGCACTCGCCCAAGCAGGCGGGGCGCTGCCTCAAGCACCGTCACTGAGAGGCCTTTTTTGCGGGCGGTGGCCGCCACTTCCAGGCCGATGAATCCACCGCCGATCACGATCAGCTCACGCTTGTGTTCACTGCAGCGCTCCATTTGCTGCGCGATCGCCTGTGCGTCGTCGCGTGAGCGCAGCACAAAAACGCCAGAGGCATCCATGCCCTGCAGTGCCAGCGTCCGCGGGCTCGATCCGGTGGCCAGCACTAGCCCGGTGTAGCTCAGCGAACTCCCATCCGCCAATGTCAAGGACTGGCCCGTCCGGTCAATTTGTGTCACCTCAACGCCCGTGCGCAGCAGGATGTTTTTCCGCGCCAGCATCTCCGGTGCGCGCATGGCCAGTTGGGCGCTGTCCATTTCTCCTGCCAACCATGCTTTTGACAGCGGGGGTCGGTGGTAGGGACCATAGGGCTCATCACCCAGAAGGGTGATGTTGCCCTGAAACCCGCCGGATCGGAGTGCTTCTGCAGCCGAGAGGCCGGCCTGACCCGCACCGACGATGACAATGCTGCTCATCAACTTACTCTTGAGAGACAGGAAGGTAAACGATCAGTCCATCCAGACCCGCAGTGGCCTTGATCTGGCAGGCCAGTCGGCTGTTGGGGCGTCGTTCAGAGGCCACGTTTTCCAGCATCCCCAGTTCGCCCTCCAGCGCCGGCGGCAGTTCCGCCAGGCGATCCTCCTGAATGTAGCAATGGCAGGTCGCACAAGCACACGAACCACCGCATTCGCCCAGAATGCCGTCAATTCCATTGGCCGTTGCCCCTTGCATCAGGCTCCAGCCCTCGGTTAATTCAACGCTGGTGCTTTGCCCGGACGCTTCGATATAGGTAATGTTGACCATCTGAAAGTACTCCTGAAATAAAAATGCGCCGCCTGATCAGGGCGGCGCGTTGAACGATGGGATCGACTGCTGATTATCAGACAGCCAGCTCCAGCACCAGTGGACTGCGGAAGGTGGAGGAGGGCATCCAGGGCAGTTGGTCCGCCACACGGTGGTAGTCAGGAATCACTTTATGGAACTCATCAAAAGCGATCTTGACCGCAATCCGCGCAATGGCAGTGCCCAGGCAAGCATGCAAGCCGCCGCCAAAACCGAGATGTCCACGGGGTTTGCGCGTGATGTCGAATACGTCCGGATTGGGGTACTGGCGCTCGTCCCGATTGCCGGAGCCGTAGGCCAGACAAACAAAGTCACCTTCTTTCATGGTTTGGCCATGCAAGTTGACATCGCGCATCAAACGCCGACGGAAGCGCTGTGCTGAGGTGTTGAAGCGCAGGCTCTCTTCGATGGCATCTGGCAACAGCTCAGGATTGGCCACCACCGCCTTGCGAGCAGCCTGGTCGCTGGCGAGGTTGTAGGCGAACATCATCATGAAACCGCCAAGTGACTCCACACCCGCCATGATGAGCGTGGTGGTGGTCAACAGCACTTCCCTGTCGTCCAGCCGGTCGCCGTCAATTTCGGCGAGTGCAAAGTTGCTGATCAGGTCGTTGAGTGGCGCAGCCCGGCGCATCGCAATCACTTTGCTTGCATAGTCCTGCATCCAGTTGTAGGCGGCGATGTGTTCCGGCCCCTTGGCCCGGGTGCGCGCATCACTCTGTACCATCAATACGGCGTTTTCACGCACTTCCGCTTCGTCCACCAGCGCCTCCTTGCCCATGGGCAGACCCAGGGCTGCCATCAGTACTTTGACCGTGAACTGGGACGAGACTTCCTTGAAATCAAATTGTTTGACACCTTGCAATTGGCCAAATACCTGCTTGGCCACATCGCGGATGGGTTCTTCAAGGGCCATCAGATTGCGTTTCATGAACGCGTGCTGGATCAGGCCACGCAGCCGGTCGTGTTTGGGTGGATCTGAACTGCCCAAAGTTGCACCCGCTCGACCCGGTAACTCGGTCATCAGGTTGCCACTGGCACTTGAATAGGTTTGCCAGTCCTGCCCTGCAGTCACGATGTCAGCGTAGCGTGACAACACCCACATCTGGGCTTCAGGGCTCCAGAAACAGGGGGCATCATCCCGCAAACGCTTGTAGTAGGGAAAGGGATCCGCGTCGACAGCGGGCGAATAAGGATCGAAGCTGAACATGGTGGTCTCCGGTATATTGTTGTCAACAGGGATGACTGTAGGGCGATGTGCGCCAAAGCGCACGGTAAAAAGTCCCGTCATGACGGGTACTTTTCGGTCAAAATTCAACCATGCACTCCGCTGTGAAATCCAAAACACGTCCCGTCAAGGTTGACAACATTCCCTCGTTTTCTCTCTATGGCGAGGCGGCTGCGCCTGGGCAGGAGATGCTGCATATTGAAGACGTGCAGTCACGCAGCCAACTCTATCAATGGGAGATCGAGCCGCATCTGCATCAGGGCTTGTACCAGGTGCTTTGGCTGTACCAGGGTTCAGCAGAGGTCATGTTGGACGAACGGCGTCACCGGGTCACAGGTCCGGCTGCGATTGTCCTGACCCCCGGCGTGGTTCACGGGTTTCGATTTGAGCAGGGTACTCACGGAATGGTGTTGACGCTGAGTGCGCGCTTTTTGCTCGAGGGTGAATTGCAGTCGGTGGGTGAGGCGTTTCATTCCCTGTTTGCAGCCTCGGGTGTCTTGCCATTGACCGCCGAACCAGAGGTGGCACAACGACTCAACGCCCTGTTTCATGAACTTCTGGCGGAATTCACCTTGCCCGGGTCCGATGTTTCGCCGATTCCGACCTGGTTGGCGCGTGCCTTGGTGTGGCGTCTCTCGCGAGCAGGTGCGCTGGTGCAGCAGGTTCAGGGCAGGCGGGCACATCGTCATCAAGCGCTTTTCATGCGTTTCTTGCTTCTGGTGGAGCAGAACTTCCGAGATCATTGGCCACTGGATCGCTACGCGTCACGATTGGGCCTTTCCACGCCAAGGCTTAACCGTCTGGTGCGTGCCGAGCGTGGCATCAGCGCATTGGAACTGGTGCATGAACGTTTGACACGCGAGGCCTGTCGCAGACTGGTTTATGTGGCGGTGCCGGTCGCAAGTTTGGCATCGGATCTGGGATTCGATGACCCAGCCTACTTTTCCCGTTTCTTCAGGCGCCGCACTGGCCTGAGTCCACAAGGCTACCGGCAGGCCCACGGCGGGCAAGACTGAGGTGGCGTCCGCTAGGAGTCTGGGCGGCAGAAGGATTTGAAAAGTAGTCTCAAATTTTCGACCTCTCAGAATGGCTCAGGTTGCATTATTTCGATATAGGCAAGGGGTCAAGCACCCCCGAAAACGTCACTTTTAAACTGTGCCTTCTTCTGCCGCCCAGACTCCTAGACCGGAAATTGGGATGAAATCTGGAAAAGTGCCTCTCTTATCCAGCGATGTGCGCTATCAGCATGGTAGCGTTTGTGCCAAATCAGGTACATGGGCATTGTCGGGCAAGGCACGGGTACCGGCACATGGGCCAGATCTTTGAGTAAGTTTTGATGCAACAGCCCCGGGACGGTAGCCAAAAGTCCTGAGCCACGCAGAAATGCCGGCAGCGCCGCAAAGCCGGGCACCATGATGCGAAACTTCCGGCTGATGCCATGGGCAGCGAACCACTGGTCCAGGTCGAGCGGACGGTGAGGTTCATACACCACGGTAATGTGCTCGCTGGCCAGGTAATCCGCGGCGCTGTCAGGTGCGCCGCGACGGCTTGGGTCAAAAAACACGCGGTATTCGTCCTCAAACAACCGCCTTTGCATCACATCTGCTCCGTCAGGGGGCCGGGGACTGATCACCAGCTGGCAGTGCTCTTGGCGCAACATTTCGAGGCTGGGAATGTTGGACGGCACAACCCGTAAAACCACCCGCGGCGCCTGTTCTCGCAACAGTTCTGCCAAAGGAGGCAGCATGACATCACGCTGAAAGTCATTGGCAGCCACGGTGAAAGTACAGCACCACCGGCCTGGATCAAATGCCCCGCCAAACGAAAACCCCTCCAGATCGGTCAACAGGGCACGCGCTTTGACAACCAATTGACCTGTGTGGGCGGTTGCCACAATGCCGCGTCCTGATTTGACAAAAAGAGGGTCACCGGTGATGGCACGCAATTTGTCCAACAGGTGGCTGACAGCGGATTGGGTGACGCCAAGGCGCTGGGCTGCCCCGGTGATGGAGCCGGTTTCGACCACAGTAACCAATAGCCTGAGCAAGTGCCCATCAAGATCGTTGTAGTCATACTTCGGCATCACGTGACCCATCGATTTTTCTCATGTATTCAATCACTATAGATGTCTCGATTTTATTGAACGATTGCGAAACACTGTGGCCTGTTCATTGACCAATCAGGAGACTCAACGTGACATCCAGAACCCCGCTGCCGAAAATTGATGGGACCACCCCATTTGATGGCGAACAGGCCAAAAAAGGCTACGCACTCAACAAGATGTGTTTTTCGTTCAACTCGGCTGACAACCGCGCTGAGTTCCTCAAGGATGAGGAAGCCTACATGCGCAAATATGGCTTGACGGAACCGCAGGCTGCCGCCATCCGAGCGAAAAACGTGCTGCAACTGATAGCTGCTGGCGGCAATGCCTACTACCTGGCAAAGTTTGCCGGCATTTTTGGGCTGGATATGCAAGACATAGGCGCACAACAAACCGGCATGAGCAAAGATGAATTCAAAGCCAAGCTGGTCGCAGCAGGTCAATAAAACCACGAACACAAGGACACAACATCATGGCAAAAATTATTGGTGGCCTGGGCACCTCCCACATCCCTGCGATTGGCAATGCAATTCACAAGGGGCTGCAGTCGCAACCCTACTGGAAACCGTTCTTTGATGGTTTCCCACCCGTGCGGCAGTGGATTGCGGCACAAAAACCAGACGTGATGGTGATCTTCTACAACGACCATGGACTGAATTTCTTCCTCGACAAAATGCCAACCTTTGCGATTGGCGCAGCACCGCAATATGTAAATTCAGATGAAGGATGGGGAATCCCTTCGCTTGAGCCTTTGCGCGGCGAACTCGATCTATCCTGGGAAATCATCAATGCGTTGATCGACAAGGAGTTCGATGTGGTCACCTGCCAGGAGATGCTGGTAGATCATGCCTGTTCCTTGCCGTTGAAGCTGTTTTATCCGGAAGGCAACTACCCCGTCACCGTGGTGCCGGTGTGTATCAACACGGTACAGTTTCCGTTGCCAAAAGCGAGTCGGGTGTATGCCTTGGGCAAGGCCGTGGGCGCAGCTGTTGCGGCCTGGAACAGTGACAAGAAAGTTGCGTTTGTCGCGTCTGGCGGTCTGAGCCACCAACTTGATGGCGAGCGTGCCGGATTTATCAACAAGGACTTTGACCTTAAATTCATGGAAAGCCTGCTATCCAACCCCGAATGGGCCACGCAGTTCAGCATCCATGAACTGGTTGAGAAAACCGGAACCCAAGGTGTTGAGTTGTTGGCCTGGCTCGCCATGCGTGCCGCGCTGACCGCAGCAGAAGGCTCCGGTGTGCGCAAAGTGCACAGCAATTACCATATTCCGATCTCGAATACGGCAACCGGGCTGTTGGCGCTGGAGACTTTCTGATGCTTGATGCAGGCGATGACCTGCGTGTCAACCCTGCATCGATGCCGTTTGACTGCGCCCCTCAATGGGTATTTTTTGCAGCGTCGTAAGCTGACGGGCTGACACCAGCATGGGCGAGAAACTCGCGAACCTGCTTGATGAGGTCGCGGGAACAATCACTGTTGTGGTGCGGATGATGGATAAATTCGCTGGCTCGATGGAGCGAAACCTTGTAGCGCGCACCGTGCGACGGCTCAATCGTTGCACCTAGATGATTCAAAAGTGATTCGATCTCACGCCAATGGACATTGGCCGGTGGCGGGTCCTGGAATATGGTGCACAGCAAAGCGTAATGTTTATGGCTCATGAGGGGCTCCCAAGTGTTGTTGCCGAGGGTCGTGTCGAGCTTAGAAAAAAAATGGAGCGGAAAGGTCCTGTTTCAATTGGGCGTGCAATGCCCGGACCACACATTCTCTTGCGCACAGCGGTCAGCAAACAGGCAGGTCTCAAAGGAGCGCACGTTCAAGTGGTTGCGACGCCTCAGAACCCACAACGAGAAAAACCGCACTACCATCTCGATAGTGCGGTTTCCTTTGTTTACTTGGGGTGGCTGATGGGGCTCGAACCCACGACAACAGGAATCACAATCCTGGACTCTACCAACTGAGCTACAGCCACCGTTTGAAACGAATTATAACGGACGCGCGTTGCGCGTCGCGTCGCAATCTGATGACTTTACAGGTTGTCGGTAAAGCTGCGAAGTTTGTCCGAGCGGCTCGGATGCTTGAGTTTGCGCAGCGCCTTGGCTTCAATCTGCCGAATGCGTTCACGTGTCACGTCAAACTGCTTGCCAACTTCTTCGAGCGTGTGGTCGTTGGTCATCTCGATACCAAAGCGCATACGCAGCACTTTCGCTTCGCGCGGGGTCAGGCTGTCGAGGATGTCTTTCACCACATCGCGCAGACCGGCCTGCATGGCGGCTTCCATCGGCGCGGTGTTGGCACCGTCTTCGATGAAGTCGCCCAAGTGGCTGTCGTCGTCGTCACCAATCGGTGTTTCCATGGAAATCGGCTCTTTGGCGATCTTCATGATCTTGCGGATCTTGTCCTCGGGGATTTCCATGCGTTCGGCCAGCACCGAGGCATCGGGCTCATAGCCAAACTCCTGTAGATGCTGACGACTGATGCGGTTCATCTTGTTGATGGTTTCGATCATGTGCACCGGGATGCGGATGGTGCGTGCCTGGTCAGCAATGCTGCGCGTGATGGCCTGGCGAATCCACCAGGTGGCGTAAGTCGAAAACTTGTAGCCGCGACGGTACTCAAACTTGTCCACAGCCTTCATCAGGCCGATGTTGCCCTCTTGAATCAAATCCAGGAACTGAAGACCACGGTTGGTGTACTTCTTGGCAATCGAGATCACCAGCCGCAAATTGGCCTCGATCATTTCTTTCTTGGCAGCGCGCGAGGCGTATTCGCCTTCGTTCATGCGCTTGTTGATGTCTTTCAACTGGTCCAGCGGCACCACCACCTTGGCTTGCAGGTCGGACAGGCGTTGCTGCAGTTCTTGCACTGGCGGGATATTGCGTCCCATGATGGCGCTCCAGGCCTTGCCCGCTGCGGCCTGTTTCTCGATCCATTTCAGGTCCAGCAAGTGACTGGGTACTTTGTTATGGTGTTTGTCCCGCCCACTGAACTCGGCAATGAACTGGGCTTGCGGGTAACCACATTTGTCCACAATGATACGGCGCAGTTCGCGTTCCTTTTTGCGCACATCGTCGACTTGTGCGCGCACCATATCGCACAGTTTTTCGATTGTCTTGGCGGTAAACCGGATCGACATGAGTTCGTCTGACAAGGCGCGCTGGGTTTTGACGTAATGGGGCGTGCCATAACCCTCCTTGTCGTAGATCTTGTGGATTTTCTCGAAAAATTCACGAAGTCGGTCAAAACGGATCATCGCTTCTTTTTTAAGTTCCTCCAGCTTCTTGGTCAGCGCTTTGGAGCCGCCCTTGCCGTCATCATCATCTTCAGCGTCAAACTCATCAAAATCTTCTTCCGCCACGTAGTCATCGGCTTCGTTCGGATTGGTAAAGCCGTCCACAATGGTGGTGATCACGACCTTGTCGGTACGAATATCTTCACCCAACTGCAAAATGACGTCGATCGTGGCGGGAGAGGCTGAAATCGCCTCCATCATCGCCATCAGACCGCCTTCGATGCGTTTGGCGATTTCAATTTCACCTTCGCGCGTCAGCAATTCCACTGTGCCCATCTCGCGCATGTACATGCGCACAGGGTCCGTGGTGCGGCCAAACTCGCTATCAACTGTGCTCAATGCGGCTTCGGCTTCTTCCTCGGCTTCCTCTTCGGTGGCGGCGGTTGGTCCGTTCTGATTGAGCAGCAGAGTTTCGGCGTCAGGTGTGTGTTCATAAACCGCCACGCCCATGTCGTTGAGCATGGAGATCACCACCTCAAGTGTCTCCGCGTCGACCAGCTTGTCAGGCAGGTGATCAGAAATCTCGCCGTGTGTCAGGTAGCCACGGGTTTTGCCGAGTTTGATCAGCGCTTTGAGGCGCAGGCGGCGCTTGGCCAGGTCTTCTTCAGAGAGCACGGTCTCGTCCAGACCAAACTCCTTCATCAGTGCGCGTTCTTTGGCCTTGCTGATTTTCATCCGCAGCGGTTTAACTTTCTCGGCACTGCCCCCGGCTTCACCGGTGTCCACAACGGGCTCGCCTGCCAGATCTTCTTCAATGTCTGACAAGTCGAGATCGTCGACTTCGACCACCTCCTTGCCAGCCTTGGGTTTGCGCCCACGTTTGCCGCCTGACGTCGCTGCATCGGCGTCCACAGGCTTTTCGGCAGGTTTGCTGGCTCGCGTGGACTTTTTACTCTCAGTTGGCATCTCCATCACGTCGATCGGTTCGACGACAGCTGAAGTGGTTTTTGCTTTGACCTTGGCTTTGCTCGCAGCTATCGCGGGCTGCGGCGTTTCAACGACTTTGCTGGCTGTTTTTTTCTTGACCGCAGCCGCAACCACAGGCGCGACGGGTTCTTTGGGTTTGGAAGCAGGCATGAATTGACCTCAGGACGACAAAGCAAACGGGTTACTGCAGGAACTCCGGCAGGGCGCAAAAACGAGAAGCTGGCAGCTTTGGGCAAGGTGTGGGGGCGAACATTTGGAATGCAATCCTTGCGGTAAATTGGCCAGATGCTGATGAATGCATTCGATGACCGGAGCCCGGAGGTGTTGCTGTCGCTCTTGCCGTTACGCGAAACGACGGATTATACCGATTTAGCACCCGCGTCGGCAACCCAGTCCTCGCCATTAAAGGTCGGCTTCGAGTTCTTTTCGGCGCGCCTGCAGCTCGCGATAGCGTCGCAAGGCTTGGGGGTCGGTGCGCGAGGATTCAATGGCTTGGGTTTCGTCGAGCTTGATCTGCTCGATCAACATCCGGTTCAGCAGTCGACGTACCTCGTCTGCAGCTTCCGATTCATCGGCCGGGTAACCTAGATCATACCCGGCCATAAGTCGCAGTGCCAGGTCTTCGCTTTCGTGCCCCTTGAGACCTTCTCGCAAGGATACCCAGGGTTGCGCTCCATGCTCGTGAAACTGCTGTTCAAGCCATGCAAACAGCGGGCCATGCGGCGCGTTGAGCATGGCCAAAAGGTGGTGATCTTCTGCAGTCAAGGTTTCCAGTGCGGTCATGTTGTCGAGCAGAATACGCGCCGCGTGGTCAGCGCGACTCGCTGGAATGCGTGCACTGAACCGCCCTGGTCCTGGAGCCTGATTTTTGGATGATTTATGGCTATAGCGCTTTTCTACTATGGGTCGGTAGCTATCAGAATTATTACTCTGAGGTGGTGTTTTTGACCGTTTGCTCTTGTTGCTTGCGGGGTGCCAGACCTCACTGAGTTCACGATTGGACAGCTGCACCAGCTCGGCAATCTCGCCCAGCATCTGCTGCCTGAGAGCCCCCTGTGGCAGCAACTCCCACAGTGGCCTGGCGTTGCTGGCGAGATGGGCACGCCCTTCTGCGGTATGCAAATCACAGCCGTCACGGGCTGCGTCAAGGAGGAACCGGCTTAAAGGCACCGCTTCGCTCACGTAGCGGGCAAACGCTTCCTTGCCATATTCACGAATAAAGCTGTCAGGGTCGTGCTCGGCAGGCAGAAACAAAAACTTGACGCTGCGCACATCGGTCGCCATGGGCAACGCAGCATCAAGCGCTTTGCGAGCAGCTCGCCGGCCAGCGGCATCACCGTCAAAACTGAATACAACCGAGTCGGTAAAGCGGAACAGTTTTTGCACGTGATCAGGTGTGCATGCGGTGCCCAAAGTGGCTACTGCGTTAGGAAAACCCAACTGAGCCAGCGCAACCACATCCATGTAACCTTCGGTGACCAGGGCGTAGCCCTGTTCACGCAGCGCCGCGCGCGCTTCAAACAGGCCATACAGTTCTCGTCCCTTGCTGAATACCGGCGTCTCAGGAGAGTTGAGATACTTGGGCTTTTCATCGCCTAGAACCCGCCCGCCGAAGCCAATGCACTCACCTTTGATGTTGCGGATCGGAAACATCACCCGGTCACGAAAGCGGTCGTAGCGTTTGGCCTCAGCACCTTCAACATCCCCCTCGTTGAGGATAACGAGGCCACTTTCCACCAACATGGGGTCATCATAGGCCGGAAAGACGCTGGCCAAATTGCGCCAGCCATCCGGTGCGTAACCCAAGCCGAAGTGTTTGGCCACGGCACCCGATAAGCCCCGCCCTTTGAAATACGCCACCGCGCGAGCCGAGAGTTTGAGCTGCTTTTGATACGAGTGGGCAGCTCTTTCAAGCACATCGGTCAAACTGTGTTGACGTCGCCGTTGATCGGCAGCCTGTGCGCGTTCCTGCGGGCTGGTGTCATCCTCTGGCACCTTCATGCCGAACTGCTGGGCCAGATCTTCAACGGCTTCAACAAAACTCATCCCCGCGTGATCCATCAGGAAACTGATGGCATTGCCCGTTTTGCCACAGCCAAAGCAGTGATAAAACTGTTTGCTCGGGCTGACCGAAAACGAGGGTGACTTCTCGCTGTGAAAAGGGCACAAACCCATGAAGTTTGCGCCACCTTTCTTCAATTGCACATAGCGACCGACGATTTCGACGACGTCTGCGCGAGCGATGAGCTCCTGAACAAAAGACTGCGGAATGGACATGCGGCAATTGTAGGAATCACTTGCCGTCTATGAGACGCAGCCTCAGCGTACCTGACTGCGCGTCTCAGTGCGGCGCCAGACGGATGGCACCGTCAAGTCGGATCACCTCGCCGTTGAGCATGTCGTTCTCAAAAATATGCCGCACCAGTTTCGCGTAGTCCTGTGGTGTCCCCAGTCGCGAGGGGAACGGCACGCTTGCCGCCAGCGTGTCCTGCACCTCCTGCGGAAAACTGAACATCATTGGTGTGCCAAAAATGCCGGGCGCTATCGTCATGTTACGGATGCCTGAGCGGGCCAGATCACGTGCAATCGGCAGGGTCATCCCGACGATGCCGCCTTTGGACGCGGCGTAGGCCGCTTGCCCGATTTGCCCGTCATAGGCCGCTACCGACGCTGTCGAGATCAAAACACCACGTTCACCGGTGGCTTCAGGACTGTTTTTGCTCATGGCGTCTGCACACAGACGGATCATATTGAAGCTGCCAACGAGGTTGACCTGAACGCATCGGTTGAAGGTTGCCAACGCATGAGGACCAGCCTTGCCAACCGTTCTCTCGGCCGGCGCGATACCAGCACAGTTGACCAGCCCCATCAGTTTGCCAGCTGCCAAAGCGGCCTGAACGACGGCCATGGCATCGGACTCCTGGCTCACATCGCACCGGACAAAGCGCCCACCGATGTCGCGCGCCACGGCCTCACCTTTATCGGTCTGCATATCTGCAATCACCACCAGTCCCCCGTTGGCGGCCAACATGCGTGCTGTACCCTCTCCTAGCCCTGAGGCGGCCCCCGTCACAATGAAGACTTTGCCCGAAATATCCATGTCGCTCTCCGATCGATGTTTGACGTTAACGTAAAGGTCAATTATCACCCGTGGACTATTTGGTACTTTGAAGGGCAACGGGCCAAAAGACGCCAGCAGTTGCGGCTATACTCTGCCGTCTCGAATATCCTCAGGCGCGTAGCTCAGCTGGTTAGAGCACCACCTTGACATGGTGGGGGTCGTTGGTTCGAGTCCAATCGCGCCTACCAAAAAATGGTAGATAAATCAAGCACTTAGCAGAAATGCCTGGTGCTTTTTTTATGCCTGTACGGGAAGGGTGCGAGAATGTGGGTCTGAAAAATCCCGTGCTTCAAAAGTAGTGCCAGCCACGCTAAAGTAGCTTGGGACCCATAGACAGCCCTCAAAAATGCCTTTTGAAACTCAGCCAGAACCATCGGCTTGCCAACGTGAGCACCTTCAGGTGCCATCTGTCAGCGCCACCATCGGACTTGCGCAATCAATAAACAACTTCTCATCGGCGTGATGAACCTGGCGCATGGAGCGCTTGAGGCTCTTGGCGTAGTGACGGTAGTTCTCGCAGCACTGGGAATGGCGGTGGGTGCTCTGAGCTGGGTGTTGGGCGCCATGCTCCTGCCACAGCAGCATCAGCGTCATGCCCTTGCGTCGCAACTCCTGGTGGATGCGGCCATATTCGGGTTGCACAACCAGACCCGCCGCTGTGGCCAGGGTTAGGTACTTGGTGACAACGCCTTTGGAGATTTGCAGGGCAATTGCGGTTCGCACATGGGAGAGCCGGGCTTCAAAGTTGAGACGTAGCACGTCCCGTATCTTGCGCATATTGATCCTTCGGGCATCGGGCATGGCTACTTCCAGCAAAGCTGGTGAGGCTAACCCGAAGGGCTAGGAAGATATGCTCAGCACCACACGCTGCAGAACCTGATTGCGGTGCCGTGACCCGTCATTCCGGTCAAGCCTGCAAATCGGTCACGGTCGTCCTGAATCACTGTTCACGATAAACCGGAATCGTCGGTCACGATCCGCCGCAATGACCGGTCACGGTCGCCCTGAATACCCACCCCATCCTGACGGTTCGGATCACGCCTTAACGCCGCTTCGCGGTCACGGCCTACCATCAAGCCCACTTCGTCGAATTGCTGGCGCAGCCACACATTGGCCGGATCGCGATCAGCGCCAGCGTGCCAATACAAATGCACATCCAGGCTGGGGGTGGCCAGTGGAAACGGATGCAGCGCGTTGTCCAACGACTCATTGGCGATACACGCATAGTGCTCGGGCATGGTCAGAATCAGGTTGGTGTCGCGCACCACGCGGCAAGCGGCAAAGTAATGCTGGCAGCGCAAACCGATGCGTCGGCGCAGCCCCAGACGGTTGAGTTCGAAATCTTCCAGACCCGGCCCGCTGCGGCGCGACGACACCAGAATGTGCGACTGCGCCAGATAGGTTGGCATGTCGATGCCTTGTCCTGCACTCCAGGCTGGATGGCCGCGCCGTGCCACCACCACGAGTTGATCGTTCATCAGCGGGCGATGGCGGATGTCTGAGCCCACCGGCAGTGCCACGTCCACAACCAAATCAAGCCCACCAGACGACAGCTCGACCTCCATGTCGCGCCGGTCGATGCGTACGCAGTTCACAGCCACGCCGGGTGCCGCACGCTGCAAGCGCGCCATCAGCGGCGGCAAGGTAATCGCCTCCAGCACGTCGCGCATGCCGATATGAAACACCCGCTGTGCCTGGCCGGGCTCAAACAGCGCCGGGCTCTGCAGGCCGGATTCGAGCAGTTGCAAACTCTGGCGCACGGTGCCAATCAGGTTGCGCGCAAAGGCAGTTGGCACCATGCGCTTGCCCTGGCGCGCAAACAGCGCGTCGCCCAGCAGCTCGCGCAGCCGCCCCAGCGCATGACTCACGGCCGGCTGACTCAGGCTGAGCTTGCTGGCAGCCTTTGTCAACGAACCCTCGGTAAAGATTGTGTCAAACACCACAAAAAGGTTGAGATCAACGCGACTTAGATGCATGAAACGAATTTAACGTTATTCAAACAATTCACTTGATTCATTCTACTGCCCGGCTTAACCTCGTCGCACTTTCACGGTATGTCTAAAACGCAAAGGCCTTTTCATGGATTTCTCCCACTCACCCAAAGCCCGCGACCACATCGAACGCCTGCGCGCCTTCATGCGCGACCACGTCATGCCCGCCGAGGCCATGTATCACGCGCAATTGAGCGGTGCCGGCGGCGACTGGACGAAATGGAAGCAGCCGGCCGTGATGGAGCAGCTCAAGGCGCGTGCCAAGGCCGAAGGCCTGTGGAACCTGTTTCTGCCTGACGCTCACCACGGAGCGGGACTGAAGAATGTCGAATACGCCCCGCTGGCCGAGCTGACCGGCCACGCCCTGTGGTCGCCCGAGATCTTCAACTGCAGCGCGCCCGACACCGGCAACATGGAAGTACTGCACATGTACGGCAGCAAGGCCCAGCAAGACCGCTGGCTGGAGCCGCTGTTGTCCGGCGAAATCCGCTCGGCATTTTGCATGACCGAGCCGGACGTGGCATCCAGCGACGCAACCAATATGCAGGCGACTGCCGTCGTCGAAGGCAACGAGGTGGTGCTCAATGGCCGTAAATGGTGGAGCACCGGCATTGGCCACCCGAATTGCCGGGTGGTCATCTTCATGGGTCTGAGCGACCCGAGCGCTGAAAAGCACCGCCGCCACTCGATGGTGCTGGCGCCGCTCGACACCCCGGGCATCAAGATCGAACGCATGGTGCCAGCCATCGGAGTCTATGACGAACCTTCAGGCCACGGCGAGGTGAGTTTCACCAATGTGCGCGTGCCGATCGACAACGTCATCGCCGGCATTGGCCGTGGCTTTGAAATCGCCCAGGGTCGGCTTGGCCCAGGGCGCATCCACCATTGCATGCGCGCCATCGGTGCCGCCGAACGCGCCCTGCAACTGGCCTGCGCCCGCGCTGACAGCCGCATTGCCTACGGCAAACCACTGTCGGCCTTGGGTGGCAACGCGGACGTGATCGCCAACGCACGCATGGGCATCGAACAGGCCCGTCTCCTCACACTCAAAGCCGCCTGGATGATGGACACCGTAGGCGTTAAAGGCGCGATGAGCGAGATCTCCCAGATCAAGGTGGTGGCACCGAATATGGCCCAGCAGGTGATTGACGCTGCCATTCAGTTGCACGGTGGTGCCGGGGTGTCGGAGGACTTTCCGCTCACCACGCTGGCCGGTTATGCGCGCATCCTGCGGCTGGCCGACGGCCCCGATGAAGTGCACCGTGGCCTGATTGCCAAGCTCGAACTCAAAAAGCAGCGCACCGCCCGCGAAGCCCACTGAACCACAGCTCACGCCACCGCCCAACTATGACCACCATGAACGAATCCCTGATCGACGCTGCCGGCCCGGTAAGAAACGGTGAAGAGCTTGACATCGCCCGCATCAACGCCTATCTCAAAGTGCAGATCGCCGACCTGCAAGGCACGCCCGAGGTCACCCAATTCCCCGGCGGCGCCTCCAACTTGACCTACCGCTTGCGCTACCCCAACCGTGATCTGATCCTGCGCCGCCCACCGTTTGGCCACAAAGCCAAGAGCGCGCACGACATGGGTCGCGAGGCCAAGGTGATGCGCGGACTCAAGCCGGTCTATCCGAGGGTGCCGAATGTGCTGGCTTTCTGCCAGGATGCCACCGTGATGGACAGCGACTTCTACGTGATGGACCGTCTGGTCGGCATCATCGCGCGGCAGAACCTGCCCAAAGACCTGAACTTCGGCCCCGAGCAAACACGCCAGCTGTGCTGCAACGTGATCGACAAGCTGATCGAGTTGCACCAGGTGGACCCGGCCGCTGCCGCGCTGGCTGACCTGGGCAAGGGCGATGGCTATGTGCGCCGCCAGATCGAAGGCTGGAGCCAGCGCTTCAGAGCGGCCAGAACCGACGACGTGACCGACTTCGACAGCGTGATGCGCTGGCTGGAGGCCAAGCAACCCGCGCGAGAAGTGGCAACCTGCATCATCCACAACGACTTTCGTTTTGATAACGTGGTGCTCAACCCGGACAATCCGTTCGAAGTGACTGGCGTGCTCGACTGGGAAATGGCCACGCTGGGCGACCCGCTGATGGACCTTGGCAACTCGCTGGCCTATTGGGTGCAGGCCGATGACGATGAGCTGTTCAAGAAGACGCGCCGCCAGCCCACCAACGCCCCCGGCATGCTGACGCGTCGTGAGGTGATCGCCTACTACGGCGAGCGCACCGGATGGTCAGTGGACAATTTCGACTTTTACACCATCTACGGCTTGTTCCGACTGGCCGTGATCGTTCAGCAGATCTATCGGCGTTACAAGGATGGCGCCACACGCAACCCGCAATTCGCCGGCTTTGGTGCGCTGGTCAGCTATTTCGATCAGCGCTGTCAGACGCTGATCGCCGCTTCCACGCTGTGAGCACACAGTGACCCACGTTTATCTGGTTCGCCACGCCCAGGCCAGCTTTGGCGCAGCCGATTACGACCAACTCTCGGCACTCGGCCAGCGCCAGGCGGTGTTGCTCGGCCAGTGGTGGAGGCAAACCGGCCGCCGCATCGACAGCATTGCCATGGGTACGCTACAACGCCATCGGCAAACGGCCGAAGCCTGCTTGACGGCCCTCGGTGCTGACAACTGCGACAACCTCGTGGATGCCGGATTTAACGAGTACGACCACGAAGCCATCCTGCGCATCTACCGGCCCGATCTGGGTGACCACCTCATGGTGGCACGTTACCTGGGCGAACAGGCAAAACAAGGCGTGGACCCGAAACGCGCATTTCAGCGCGTGTTCATGCACGCCGTTGAGCGTTGGACCAGCGGGGCGCACGACGGCGATTACCCAGAATCGTGGTCGGCTTTCAAACTGCGCTGCGTGAACGCCATGCACCACGCAGTAGCCCACGCTGGCGAGCGCGGCCACACCAACCTGACAGTGTTCACCTCGGGCGGCCCCATCGCTGCCATCGCACAAAGCGGGCTGAGTCTCGCCGATGCCAACGCATTCGAACTGGCCTGGGTCATGATGAACACGGGTGTCACACAGCTCAGTGCGCGCACGACTGGCCAGCCTAGCCGCTTGCGTCTGGTGCAGTTCAACAACGTGGCGCATCTGGATGTTGCCTGCGACCCGAGCTTGCTGACATTTCGCTAAACCCTGGTCCAACACACCCAACCCCTCACTCACAAAAAAACTCCCTCCTATGAAAAACCTCAAAGGCAAAGTCGCCGTCATCACGGGTGGCGCTGAAGGCATTGGCAAGGCACTGGCCGTCCTCGCCGCCAGCCAGGGCATGAAGCTCGTGCTGGCCGATATCGATGCCGCTCGACTGGATGCCACGGTTGCCGCGTTCACGGCCCAAGGCATCGAGGCCATCGGCGTGCGCACCGACGTTTCAAAGGCGGATCAGGTAGATCACCTGGCCGAATTGGCCTTCGAGCGCTTCAGCAATGTGCACCTGCTGTGCAACAACGCCGGCGTCGCCTGCGCCAAGCCGGTTTGGGAAACCACGCCCGGTGACTGGGAATGGGTGGTCGGCGTCAACCTCTATGGCGTTGCCAACGGCCTGCGCAGCTTCATTCCACGCATGCTGGCGAATGGCGAAGAAGGCCACATCGTCAACACTGCCTCCATCGCTGGCCTGATCTCCAGCCCCAGTCTGGCGGCCTACAACGCCACCAAGCATGCAGTAGTCACACTCACCGAAGGTCTGCACCACGACCTGAAACTGCGCAACGCGAAGATCAAGGCCTCGGTGCTGTGCCCGGCCTGGGTCAAGACGCGCATTTCTGCATCCGAGCGCAACCGCACCGCAGGCGAAGCGTTTGACGCCAGCAAGCTCGACCCCGTCACGTTGCGCATCGGTGGCGCGATCCAGCAGGCCGTGGCCGATGGTATCGCTGCCGAAAAAGTAGCGCGTGATGTGTTTGACGCGATCGACAGCGAGCATTTCTATATCCTCACCCATCCCGACTCGGCCGCTGCGGTAAGAATCCGCATGGAAGACATTCTGGAAGACCGTGCGCCGACGATGCTGCGCTAGCCCACCCTCAGCCTGTTAGCCTTGTCAGCTTGGTCAGCCTGGCAACGCACCTCAGAAACCGCATGAAGCGTTTGCGTACGGTTTGTGGCAATGCCGCAGCCACCAAGTCGGTGGTGCGCAGAGTGAAGGGGGTGACTCCCCCCGGACTTTCGGTCCATTGCCGCCCACTGGTTGGCTGCTGGCTGCCGATTTCTTGGTGGCTCCGGGCAAGTTGAACTACTTTTTATCGTGCTTATCACGCCCTTATAATATGAACTTCACACGCTTAGCCGTTTCTTATATTCCTTGACATGGTGTGGGTCGTTGGTTTGAGTCCAATCGCGCCTACCAAGGTCTTCTGAAGCTCCCAGATTCAGATCGACAAGACCTTGTTCTGTTTCACTGTTTTTTGTGTTCAGTGGTGGCAACCGCATTGCTCGCTGTGCGCTAGTTCCCGACAGGTCAGACGTTAGCGGTTGTACGCGATATCCATCGATAAAATAGGCGATCACATATTGCCCTGTACCAAGGCCTGAGGAAACCAAATGAACAATGGGAACACAACTGAATCAGAAGGACCTCTGCGCATCATCAAGAAATATCCCAATCGCCGGCTTTATGACACCAACACCTCCGCTTACATCACCTTGGCGGAGGTCAAGCAATTGGTCATGAAGCGCGAAGGCTTCGAGGTTCGCGATGTCAAAACCGGTGAAGACATTACGCGAAGCATCTTGCTGCAGATTATTCTTGAAGCTGAGGCGAGCGGTTCACCGATGTTCACCGCTCCGGTACTGGAGAGTTTGATCCGCTTTTATGGTCACGCGATGCAAGGTTTTCTCGGGGGCTACCTGGAGAACAACATTCAGTCACTGATCGACATTCAGACCCGCTTTGCCGAGCAATCCAAAGGGTTCACGCCTGAAATGTGGTCTCAATTTGGTTCGCTTCAGCCGCCGGTTTTGCAGGCCATGATGGGCGGGCAACTGGATCCATCGAAAAACGTGTTGACTCAGTTGCAAGACCAGATGCAAAAACAGACGGACCAATTGCTGGGCGTTTTTGGCATCAAGGGCAAATCCTGAGTCACGTCAGTCCCATGTTGCCTAAGAACTTAGTCCCCGCGACGTCAGCCAACGCGCCGAAGATTGGATTTGTCAGCCTTGGCTGCCCCAAAGCTTTGACAGATTCAGAATTGATCCTGACCCAATTGAATGCAGAGGGCTACCAGACCGTCAAGACTTTTCAGGGTGCCGACTTGGTTATTGTCAATACCTGCGGCTTTATTGATGATGCGGTCAAGGAGAGTCTGGACACCATTGGTGAGGCGCTGGCTGAAAATGGCAAAGTCATTGTGACAGGATGCCTTGGTGCCAAGATGAGTGATCAGGGTGACAACCTGGTGC
>NZ_JAGPBB010000066.1 GCF_018063565.1 Rhodoferax sp. | reverse complement strand
TTATCCGGAACTCACAATGGCCACCCCAAAACAGATGGCCCCACCGAACTGCAAGCCGCTTCGGGCTACGCCCTTCGCGCCTTGCAGTTCGGTCAATAACTTACACCACTACCTGGGACATTACCTTGATTTCGTCGCTTGTGGTGCTATCACGGCGACAAGTGCCATATACGTAATCCCTAGCAACGAAACCTGAATCCAGAAGACGGTTGTAGGTTCTGGCAGGATGCAACACGAACCCGTTTGCGCAATGTGGCAAAAGCATTTGTCCTGAATCTAGGGTTAAATAGGGGTAACTGCGTTATCCCTGCTGATTACCATCGTTGACCAATCAATCTGACCACTAACCACTTGTTGCCATGCACAAGACTCCCATCCTGGCACCGATGCAAGCAAGCAACCACCAGCGAATTGCAGAGCTGCGCCAACTGAAGAATTTTGATGCGGCCTACAACGGTGCCTTTGGTATCGTGGCTTATGCCACCAACCGATACCTGATCGACCACATGCTGCGGGTTGGGCGGATATTGACTCAAAACGACTATGAAGCGATGTTGATCTGGGGGGTGCTGGCCCATCAGGGCGTCGCGCATCTCATGCCGCCAGGGTTACTGCCAAGCGCCATCTTGTCCGAACGCGGCAGGGCTGTCACCGATGAAAGTCAGATCAAACCGCTTCGTCTGCGCGATATTACGGTGATCACCGGCATCCCGCGCGAAACTGCCCGGCGTAAATTGGCTCAACTTGAAAAAGCCCAATACATTCGCAAAGTGCCCAAGGGCTGGGCCGTCACGACGGCGCGCGTTGACCCTGACTTGCGAGATTTCACCCGCGAGAGCGTGATGCGCCTGCTGGCGGTAGCCGATGAAATCATGGCCGCCCTGCGCGACGCAGATGCTCGCGCCAGCGCAGCCGCTACGGCCAAGCCGTCTGTGGATGCGCCTGAAGTGCACGCCAGGGCCTGAGATAACCCTCCTGCCATCGAAAAGCGACGGCATCGTGAGATGCCGTCAGCCTCACGCGTACCCTGCCTGAAGACCTGCTCAAAATGGGTCAGATCGACCAGTTTCATGTTGTTGGCGTGAGAGCATTTGCCGCGCCTGCAGTGGGCAGGTGTTCAAGAGGTTGACCATGAATAGATTCAGCATGGTGGGTCCCCCCACCAGTGTTGCCATGCTGCTTTTGCTGTGCGCAACTGCCGCATTTGCACAGCCACGTTACGACAGGGACCGATACCGTCACGGTCATTCTGAAGACTGTCATTTTTATGCCCGAGAGCAATCTCATCGGTATGCGCCACCAGGCGCAGGCGCGCTGAGTGGCGCGGCCAGAGGCGCTGTGGGCGGTGCGATATTTGGTGGCATCGTTGGCGGAGGGCGAGGTGCCGGGCGCGGTGCTGCCGCCGGCGCAGCCCTGGGCCTGATCGCCAACGGCGCCCGCAACAACGCGGACCGCGAAGACGCCTACCGACGCGCCTACGACGACTGCATGCGTGGCTGGCGTCGCTAAACCCTCTTTTTTACTGGAGATTGAAAGCATGATTGAAACCCGAAAATCCGGCCTATGGGCCCTCATGGCTGCGGCGGCCCTCGCCGCGCCTATGGCACTGGCTCAGGACAGAGCTGCCGCCAACCCACCAACCCCAAAGCAGGTGGGCATCGACGAACTTGACTGTCGTACCTTGCTTCGCCTGGGCGGTGAAGAGCGATCGTTCACCATTCTGTATTTGCATGGGTACATCAGTGGCAAGCGCGGCCAGACGCTGTTGCCGGCGCAGCAACTGGCGCAAGAAACCGACAAGGTCATTGACCAGTGTATTGACCGGCCAAATGACAAACTTTTGCCGCTCTTCGACAAAATCCGTGGGAATTGAAGCTCATGCCATGTCTTTTCCTAAACGCCCTTGAAAGAACCCCATGAAAATCCTGTTGAGCGGCCTGCAGCGCGATTTTGATGTCGACACCCTGCGTGAAAGGATGTCAAAGTTTGGGCATGTGATCAATATTCAGGCGGTGCGGGACGGTGATCCTGACCAACCCTGGGCCGTGGTCGAGATGGCGATGGGTGTTGCCGAGGGCACCGAGGTCGCCCGTCGCATCGATGGCATTTACCACATCGACCGTTTCATTCACGCACGCGTCATGCTTCACGACTGATCAAAAAAGGCTGGGCCTGGCGCGGGTTTGCGGCAGGTCTGTCGGCGTCTTACATGACAGCTGGAGGCAACACGCCAATTGAGACCACTTGCTTAAACGTGCCTTCCACCTGGTCGCCCACTTTGATCTTGCCGAGCACTTTGGCTCTGGCGACCTTCACCTCAAAACTGTTGCCTTTGGCGCCCTTGACCGTCATCGTGCCTGCCTCTTTGTCCACTTTGACAACGTCAGCCACAAAATGCACCTTGCGCGTGGCGGTCGCCGCTGGCTTCTGGCCCAAGGCCGCCCGATCAAGCTTGTTTTCTACCTCGGTGCTGCGAAGGCCCGCAGTCCTGCGGACCTTGACCGTCAGGGTATCGGAATACTCAGACTTCAGGCGGTCGCCAACCTTCACTTGGTCTAGATTGCGGACTTCAGGCCCAACCTTGACCGTGGTGTTCCAACCGTCCTCGAGCCGGAGTGTGACCAGGCGTTTTTTCAGGTCGATCGCCTGAACCACAGCCTCGGCGCTGACACCTTCTCCCACAATCAGTGCGGGAATCGTCGCGACAGCTTGTGCTGATGCGGCACTGACAAGAAGAGCAGAGGCAATGAGGGTGGATGCCATCCAATGTTTCATAAGATGTCCTTGTCAAAAAATCATCTTGGCAATCGCCAAACCGGTGGCCACAGACACCGAAGTCGCCACCAGCCCCGGAATCATGAACGAGTGATTGAGCACATAACGCCCAATTCGGGTGGTGCCAGACAGATCGAAGTTGATTGCCGCAATCAGGCTGCCGTAGGTGGGGATGAAGAAGTAGCCGTTGACTGACGGAAACATGGCAATCAAAAACTGCGGCGGAATGCCCAGTGCCACACCCAGCGGCATCAGCGCCCGGGTGGTGGCCGCCTGGCTGTACAGCAGCACCGAGGCAAAAAACAAGCCAAAGGCAAAAGTCCAGGGTGCCACTTTGGCCCAGTCACCAATCGCTGGCACGATCACGTCCTTGTTGGCAGCGATAAAGCTGTCACCCAACCAGGCCAGGCCAAAGATGCCAATCACTGCCACCACACCGGCCCGTAGCGTGGCCGTCTTGGGCACATCATCTACATTGACGCGGGTCACCAGCAACATGATGGCCGCCACAGACATCATCAGGATCTCGATGATGATCGGCATGGACAGCGGCCCCTTGGCACCCGGCAGCATGCGCAACTCGGGGAAAAATCCAAACAGCACCACCAGCGCCACACCAGCCAAAAAAACCATGGCGGAGAGTTTGGCTGTGGGCTTGAGCGGTGCTCGCTCGGTGATAGGTTGGGGTGCGGGCACCTCACCAGCGGCCAGGCGCGCCTGGTACTCGGCATCATCCTTGAGCTCTTTGCCCAGCACCATTGAGACCAAAGCCGCAGCCAGCACACCCACCAGCGTGGCCGGTACACACACCAGCAAAATCTCGCGCAAACCCCATTCAGCCAGACCCTTTTCGGCAAACAGGCCAATCATGGCGGCTGTGGCCGCAGCGACCGGGCTGGCGGTGATGGCCTGCTGGGAGGCAATGGTGGCCACCGCCATGGGCCGCTCGGGACGGATGCCGCTGCGGTGCGCCGTCTCATAAATCACCGGCAGCAGCGGATAAACAATGTGCCCGGTACCGGCCACAAAGCTGAAGGTCCAGGTGGTCAGCGGCGCCACAATCGTCACATACTTGGGGTTGGCGCGGATGATCCGCTCGGCAATCCGCACCAAAAAGTCGATGCCGCCTGCGGCCTCCATCACCGAAGCGGCCATGATGACCGCCAGGATGATCAGCATCACATCCACAGGGGGCGAGGTCGGGCTGATGCCAAAAGCACCCACCAGCACCACAAGGCCCACCGCACCCCACAAACCCAAACCAATACCGGAAGACCGTGCGCCCATCCAGATCGCACCCAGCACCACGGCAAACTGCAAAACAATGGCGACTGTCATTTTGGTTACCTCTTTCGGTTAACGTGAAATGGTTTTCATGTCTGGGGGGCAGCGGCCATGAAAGCCAGTGGATGGCGCAGCCCCGCCTTCGTCAAGCGATCATTGTTCAAACTTTGGGCTGATCAGGTTCTCGAACGAGAACACCTCGTCCCAGTGCTGTTGCGTCATCAACTGGCGCTCGATCACCACAATCTGGTGCAGTGACTTGCCGCTCTCGTAGCCTTCACGTGCAATTTCGGCGCATTGCTTGTAGCCCAGCGTTGGCTTGAGGACAGTGATGATGCCCAGTGAGTTAAGCACCATGTCCTTGGTGTGTTCTGCGTTGGCGGTGATGCCCTGAATGCAGTTGACATTCAGGCTGTTGACCGCGTTTTCCATGGTTGCAATCGAGGTGAACAGCGCAAAGGTGATCACCGGCTCCATCACGTTGAGCTGCAACTGCCCGGCCGAGGCCGCCAGCGTCACGGTCAGGTCCAGGCCAATCACCAGAAAACCGGTCTGGTTGACCACCTCCGGAATCACCGGGTTGACCTTGCCCGGCATGATGGAACTGCCCGGCTGCATTTGCGGCAGGTTGATTTCATTAAAGCCACAACGCGGCCCCGAGGCCAGCAGGCGGATGTCGTTGCAGATCTTGGTCAGCTTGGCCGAGGTACGTTTGAGCACACCCGACAGCAACACATACGCGCCGGTGTCTGAGGTGGCTTCGATCAGGTCACCGGCCAAAATAAAGGTCAGGCCAGTCAGCTCTGACAGGTATTGGGTGGCCAGTTGCGGGTAGCCGGGGGCCGCAGTGACCGTGGTGCCTATGGCGGTGGCCCCCAGGTTGATCTCGTGCAAAAACTGGCGTACCTCGGCAATGCGCTGGACTTCTTCGCCCATGGTGGTGCCCCAGCCGTGAAACTCCTGGCCGAGTGACATGGGCACGGCATCCTGCAGGTGGGTGCGGCCCATTTTCAGCACCCGGTCAAACTCGCGACCCTTGGCAAAGAAGGCAGCCTGCAGCCGACCTAACGCGTCCATGTAGCTTTCCAGCCGCATGATCAGCGCCAGCCTGAACGCGGTGGGGTACACGTCGTTGGTGGATTGGCCAAAATTCACATGGTCATTGGGGTTGACGTATTGGTATTCACCCTTTTTGTAGCCGAGTAGCTCCAGCGCCAGGTTGGCGATGACTTCATTGGCGTTCATGTTGGTCGAGGTGCCAGCGCCACCCTGGATAAAGTCGGTGACGAACTGGTCAGCCATCTCGCCGGCAATCAGGCGATCACAGGCACTGGCAATGGCATTGGCCACCGTCGGGTCCAACACCCCCAGGTCGCGGTTGGCCAATGCTGCGGCTTTTTTTACATAACCAAAGGCTTTGACAAAGGTCGGCTCGGTGGACATCGGGATGCCGGTGATGTGAAAGTTTTCCTTGCCACGCAAGGTCTGGACACCGTAATAAGCGTTGTCGGGTAATTGCTTCTCGCCCAGAAAATCCTTTTCGGTTCGGTAGGTCATGTCAGTCTCTTGGTTGTTTCAGGAAATTCTAGGAAGCTGGCGAAGCGCGTTGACGCGGACAACCCAATTTGGGCCAAAAGCCGTGATGCACCCCAAGCCGGGTCGACACTACAGGGCGTCAACCTGAGCCTGGGCTGCTATGTTTGCCGAGGCTTTACAGCGCACGCCACAAGCAAGCGGGCCACCGGAACCTTCACCCCACCTGCATTGGTACCAGACCAACCAGAAATTTGTACAGAATATGCTTTCAGCCCTTATTTATAAAGCGCAAGCAGCTATATTATTTGTATTGGTGTTTAGCGCTTCCCACGCCTTCAGCCAGGTGCCCGGGCTGCCGCATGTACTGGGTGGCGCACCGGTAGCAGCGGCAAGCGCGCCCGAGCCTGCTGCCGAAGATTGGCCTCAAAGACTGAGCAGCCTGCAGCAGTCTTATACGCAGTGGCGTGATCTTCCCGACCCGGCCTATGACGAGTTGCGCCGCACCGCTGAGCGCTTGATTGAGCAGCTTGGCCGCTATATCCAGCAGAGCAAAACCGAGCCCGGGCCCGGTGTGGCAAGTGCCGAAATCCCGGCGCTTGTCACTGCTGGCAAACCCGCGCCGTTTTCCATGCTCGACGTGGATGCTTTGCGCGATCAGCGAGATCATGGCGCGGCTCAGCAGCGCACCCTGGGCAATGCACTGGCTTTGCAGGAAGAAGAAGTGGTGCAGGCCCTGGCACAGCTCAAAAAAGCGGGCGAAATGCTCCGCTTGCGACAGGAGCGAGTGGCGCGTGCGCCGGCAGAGGCCCCCGATGTTGCGCTGACGATTGCATTGGAGCTTGCCCGGGTTCAGCAGTTGCAGGCCGAGTTGCAAGTGGCGCAGGCGGTGCAGGCGCGTACTGCCGCCCGGCTGGGCCGTGATGCCTGGAACGAACCGTTGACGTTGATGGATCAGGAAATTGAGCGTGTGCGACCGCACCAGCAACTTAAAGAGCAGGACCTGGCGCTGATTCGTGAGCAAACCGAGGCCGCTGCCAGCCGTTGGGAGAGTCGCCGGCTGCAGGCCGCCCAAACCCTGAGCCGGCTCGAATCCGGGCGCTTGCGTGAAAGCTACCCATCCCAAACGCTGGCTTACCAGGCCCGGGTGCGGGCGTTGCTGGAGCTGCGCGCCTTAGCCCGTGGCAAGCAGCAAGTGTGGGAGTACCGTCAGCAGGCACTGGCTGCGGCGGCGGACCCGCAACAGGCCGCCAAATCCGCGCAGGTGCTGGATGCAGCGCTGACCCAGATTGCAACTCGCCTGCGTGCCGAGGAAGAGCTGCGCGATCTGTTGCTGGCCGAGCAGCGGTCTTACACCACGCGCCAGATGGGTAGCGTCACCGCTGCGGCGGAACCTGTGGACGCCAAGCTACTGGCCGATCTGAGCGAACTCCTTGACTTGCAAGAGCAAAAGCGCGAGCAACTGGCGCGCGTGCGCGTGTTGTTGACGCGTTCGCGTGAGGATTTGAACCTGTCGGCGCAACAGCTCGGTCTGGCAGGATGGGTAAGCCACGCGGGTGCGGTGGTGTCCCAAGGTTTGACGCGCATCTGGCAGTTCGAGCTGTTCAGTGCCACCGAGTCGTCGCAAGTCAACGGGCAGACTGTCACGGTGGACTATGGCGTGACGGTGGGCAAAAGCATTGGTGTGGTTGTGCTTTTTTTGCTGGGTTACTGGGTAGTCAGCGCACTGGCGCGCCTGGTGAGTCGGCAACTGGTGCGTCGGGCCGGCATGTCCGAGGCCCTGGCGCGGGTACTCGACCGCTGGGTGATGTCGCTGCTGGTCATTGTGGTGTTTTTGGTTGTGCTGCGCATGGCACGCGTGCCCCTGACCCTGTTTGCATTTTTGGGCGGTGCACTCGCCATCGGTTTTGGTTTTGGCGCACAAAACGTGATCAAGAACCTGATCAGCGGCGCCATCATTTTGTTTGAGCGCAAGGTGCGGGTGGGCGATGTGGTCACCATCGGCGGCATCAGCGGCACGGTGACCGCCGTGGACTTGCGCGCCAGCACCGTGCGCGGCTTTGACGGTGTGATGTCCATCGTGCCCAATTCATTCTTGTTGGAGCAGCAGGTCAGCAGTTGGAGCTTTGGGGAGCCAGCGCTGCGCCGCTCGATCACCGTGGGTGTTGCCTACGGGTCCGACACCGCGTTGACGATTGCGTTGATTCAACAGTGCGCCCAGGAACACCCGATGGTGCTGGCAGACCCGCCCGCGGCTGTCCTGCTCGAAGACTTTGCCGCCGACAGTCTGCTATTTCGCCTGAACTTCTGGATTGCTCACAGCCGCCCGCGCACCGGACCCGAGATCGAAAGCGATTTGCGCTTGGCCGTCGAGGCTGCACTGAGCAAGGCCGGGCTGAACATTCCGTTTCCGCAGCGCGATGTGCATCTGCAGGTTGCGCAGCCAATAAAAGTTCATTGCACACCGGCTCTGTAGGGCTGGCAATCGGCCATGTCGGCATGTTGTGTTCCGCCTCCTGGAAAGGGGCAAAGTTCAGCCGGGCAAACAACCCAACCACCAAGCGGTTGAACTCTTCAGGCCAGGCGCATCCGGATTCCCAGTGCGCAAGCCCACTTCCACATGGCCGACCGCAATAAGAACCCGGTCAGACCTGCGCGCCCCCACTTCGGCCACCCGGCTGGAGCCCTCCACCAGGAAGCGTCGGGGCACGCCCACCCTAGGCGCAAGTCCACCCCCGGGAGCAAATCGCCCGGCCAGCCCATTTCAGCTCCTGCTTGAGCGCAACTCGCGTTGATGCCATTGGTCATGATGGGGTGTGACCCTGTCATCCGGCTGAATCGCCGATCCGTCTTGATCAATGTGTCTGGTCCGGCCAGGGATTTGGCTGCGCAGGCGCTTCTGACCGTGACTCCTCTAACAGCCAGTGACGAAAGGCCGCGACCGCGGGTCGCTCGAAAATTTCTTCGGAGATCACCAGGTAGTAGGCAAAATGCTGGCCAACCGCAATATCGAAAGGTGCCACCAGTCGACCCTGTTCAATGGCCTTGGCCACCAACGGCTTGGATGCCAATGCCACACCCAACCCGTCCAGTGCAGCCACGTAGACCAACCCAGAATCGCTGAAATGCGGCCCTGCGCTGCTATCGACGCCGCTGACGCCAGCCAGCCTGAACCACTCTTCCCAGCTCAGGCCCGAGTGCACCCGGGTGGTTGCATCGTCATGCAAGAGCACTTGAAACCGCATGTCGTCTGGAGTTTGCAGCGGCGGGTCTGATTCAAGCAGCTTTGGACTGCAGACTGCAATGTAGTCGGCACCAAAAATACGATCCACATGAAAACCGGGGTACGACCCCGCGCCATAACGGATCACCACCACAGAGTCGTCCTGCCGCATGCCAGCCTGCTGAAACGCCGTACCAACTGCCTCCTGATCACCGTCGATGGTGTTGAGTGCCCGAATGATATGCAGGTTCAGTGAAGGCGCGGACTCGGAAAACCCGCGTAACCGTGGCACCAGCCAGCGGGTCGCAAACGAGGGCGGCAAAACCACAAACAGACGGCCATCAACGGGCTGTTCGTGGGCATTTTCCACCGCCTCGGCAAAACACGCCAAGCCCTCGCGCACCTTGGGCAGCATGGCCAGACCATGCGGCGTGAGTTCCAAGGCACGTGTCAGTCGGTGAAACAGCGTCAAACCCAGAAAATCCTCAAGTGACTTGATCTGATGGCTGACAGCAGTGGGTGTCACCGACAACTCTGCAGCCGCCTTCTTGAAACTGAGGTGACGCGCAGCCACCTCAAAGGCACGCAAGGCGTTCAGTGGCGGCAAGCGATAAGGCATGGATGAGTTTTTCTCGCTTGTTGCATGAGAATTGATCGTTTGCTGCAATGCAACATGCAGATTATCGTCCAACCATTCCCTCAAAAGGGGGCTCATTCAGCAAAGGAACCACGATCATGGAATACACCTACCTCGACATTCAAGCCCATATTCGCCAAGCAAACCAAATGCGCTCGGACGCCATGGGTGAAATACTCGCGCTGGGTTGGAACCATCTAAAGCAGCTGCTGATCCGCCTTTCCCATCACCAGCCGCAAAAGCATAGCCGCCTTGCCCACCATTAAACGCTGATTCGCGTTGACGGTGCCACAGGGTGCCCGGGGTCCGTGGGCGCTCCAACAAAACCGCTCACCGCGGCGATTCCGGCGGCTTCAGGTGCGTGCCATAAATCTCAATGAATCGCCTCTTAGCCCATTTAAATAAAGCGAAGAAAGCTATTGTTTTTGGTGTTTTGAGGCATCCACATCCACCGCATTCCAACCACCACCCAGCGCCAGATAAAGCCCGATCAGCGCGGTGCGCTGGTCCAGCACGGTTTGCGCCTGTTCGGTCTCGGTGGACAGCAACTGGCGTTGGGCATCCAGCACTTCAATGAACCCGGCAGTGCCGGCGCGAAAGCGTAGCTCAGCCAGGCGCATGGCCTCACGCGCAATCGCCACGCGCTGGCGCTGAATGCCCACCAGCTCGGTGCTGGTGTCATAGGCGGTCAGCCCGTTGGCCACCTCCCCCAAAGCGCCCAGAATGGTTTTGCGGTAGCTGACCAGCGCCTGTGCCATGCGGGCCATGGCGGCATCCTGGTTGAACGTCAGGCGTCGGCCGTCAAACAGCGGCAGCAGCACATTCGGACCCAACGAGGCCACCGTGGGCGCGCCACCACCCAGCACGTCTGACAACTGGGTGCTGACACCGCCCAACATGGCCGTCAGCGACAGGGTCGGGAAGAACATGGCCCGCGCCTCGCCAACACGCGCATTGGCAGCCACCAGGCGCGCTTCTGCCTGGCGGATGTCGGGGCGCCGCTCCAGCAATGTGGACGGCAGGCCCACCGGAATCTGCTGCGGCAGGTTCAGGCTCAGGCCAGCGCTGGTGCTAAACGCCCCAGGGTGACGCCCCAGCAGCAAGGACAGGGCGTTCTCGGTCTCGTTGATCTGGCGCCGCAGCGTGGGCAGGCGCGCCTGGGTGGTGGCCAGCACCGACTCCTGCTGGCGCTCTTCGGCAGCCGACGACACACCACTGGCCGACAGCCGCTTGATGAGGCGTAACACTTGTTCTTGGGTTTGCGCAGCGCTTTGCGTCACGGCCAGCGTGTCGCGCAGCGTGACCAACTGGCAGTAAGTGCGGGCCACCCCGGCAATCAGCGATGCGCGCACACCTTGCTGGGCCTCGGCGCTGGCCAGCAGTTCGGCGCGGGCGGCCTCGTCACCGCGCCGGTAGCGGCCCCACAGGTCGATCTCCCACGAAATGCCGACACCGCCCATAAAGCTTGAGGTGACCGTGTCGCCTGACGCGCGCACCGTGGGCGAGGTGTTGAGCGATGCCGACACCTGCGGAAACACTGGCGCCTGCGCAACACCGGCCAACGCCTGGGCTTCGCGCAGGCGCTCGGCGGCCAGCAGCGCGTCGGGCCCGGCGTTCAAAGCCTCATCAATGAGCTTTTGCAGGTTGGGATCAGTGAACACCTGGCGCCAGTCCTGCTCGGAAAACGCGGGTGTTTTACCCGCTGCGTCACTGGGTGTGGCCGGACTGCCACGGTAGCTGGCGGGCAAGTCAACGTCAGGGCGCTGGTAGTCGGGGCCAAGCGCACAGCCACTTAAAGCAGCAAGCGCCACGGCACTGGTCAGGAGAGTGTGGCGCTTCATGGCTTGGCTTTCCTGGAAAAACGGGTAACAACGCGCTCGACGGTCACAAACAGAACCGGCACCACAAAAATGGCCAGCACCGTAGCCGCCAGCATGCCCGAGAACACCGTCACGCCCATCGAAACCCGTGCCGCCGCACCGGCTCCAGAGGCAATGATCAGCGGCACCACACCCAGGATAAACGCCAGCGAGGTCATGATGATCGGTCGCAGGCGCAGTTTGGCCGCGCCCAGGGCGGCTGTGACCACGTCCTGACCCTCCTCGCGCTTCATCTTGGCAAACTCCACGATCAAAATGGCGTTTTTGGCCGCCAGACCAATCAGCAGGATCAGGCCAATCTGCGCGTACAGGTTATTCGTGAGGCCGGTCAACCACAGCCCGGTCATGGCACCAAACAGGCCCAGCGGCACGGCAAACAGCACCGCAAATGGCACAGACCAGCTCTCGTACAGGGCGGCCAGAAACAGGAAGACAAAAATGATCGCCATGCCAAACACCATCGGCGCCTTGCCGGCAGATTCTTTTTCTTGCAGGCTGATGCCCGACCACTCAAAGCCATAACCGGCCGGCAAGGCCGTGGCGGCCACTTCTTCCATGGCCCGGATGGCATCGCCCGAGCTGTAACCCGGCGCGGCGTCGCCTCCCAGTTCGGCAGTGCGGTACAGGTTGTAGCGCTGCGTGACCAGTGGCGCGCTGATGGGCACGCGCGTGACCAGCGACGACAGCGGAATCATCTTGCCGTCGCTGCTGCGCACATAAAACCGGTCGGTGCCCTGGATGTCGCTGCGGTACTCGGGCTCGGCCTGCATGGTGACCTTGTAGGTGCGGCCAAAACGGCTGAAGTCGTTGACGTTGGCGCCGCCCAGAAAGGTTTGCAAGGCGCTCAGGACCTCCGAGATCGGCACACCGAGTTTCTTGGCTTTTTCGCGGTCTACATCCAGACGGAACGCCGGTGTGCGCGGGTCAAAGGTCGAATACAGACTGCCAATTTCGGGGCGCTGCCGCGCGGCGGCAATAAAGTCAGCGGCCGTCTTGGCCAGCTCTTGCGGCGTGGCGCCCGCGCGGTCTTGCAGCTTGAACGAGAACCCGCCGGTTGAACCTAGTCCGGGAATGGGTGGCGGGTTGAATACCAGCGAAGATGCCTCGGGAATAGCACCCAGTTGCCGAAAGGCCGTGGACAGAATGGTTTTGAGCGACTCGCCTTCAGACTTGCGTTCTTCCCAGGACTTGAGCGTGACCACCACCAGTGCAGCATCAGACTGGCTGACGCCATTGAGCATGCTGTAGCCACTGATGATGAGCCGTTTGTCAACACCAGGGATGTTGGCCAGCACGGCATCGACCTTGTCGGCCACGGCAGTGGTCCGGTTCAGCGATGCCGCCGCCGGTAACTGGATGGAACCAAAGAAATAACCCTGATCTTCCGAGGGCACAAACCCCCCGGGCACCTTGGACATCAGCCCGAATGCCACAAAGATCAGGATGGCCAGCGTCAGCAGGGCCAGGGCGGATCGGCGAATCATGGTCTGCACACCCCGTCCGTAGCCGTTGGTGATGCGGTCAAACTGGCGGTTGAAGCCGTCGTAAAAGCGCTGCACCACACCGTCGCTTTTGGTTTTGGTCTGCAGCAACAGGGCGCACAGCGCGGGGGTCAGTGTCAGGGCCACAAAAGCCGACAGCACGGTGGACACTGCCACGGTGATGGCAAACTGCTTGTACATCACCCCGGAAATGCCACCCAGAAAAGCCACCGGCACAAACACGGCAGACAAAATCAGCGCAATCGCGATCACCGGGCCAGACACCTCCTGCATCGCCTTGATGGTGGCGTCACGCGCACTCAGGCCGTGCGCCATGTGGTGCTCCACGGCTTCGACCACCACAATCGCATCGTCCACCACAATGCCGATGGCCAGCACCATGCCAAACAGGGTCAGGGTGTTGATGGTGAAGCCCATCAGGGTAAAGGCCGCAAAGGTGCCGATCAGCGACACCGGCACCGCCAGCAGCGGAATCAGCGTGGCGCGCCAGCTCTGCAAAAACAGGAAAACCACGACCAGCACCAGCACCAGTGCCTCCATGAAGGTGTTGACCACCTCTTGCAGCGATGCCTTGACGAACAGGGTGTTGTCCATCACGATGTCGTAGGTCATGTCTGCCGGAAAGCTCTGCGTCAACGCGTTGAGCTGTTTTTTCACCAGGTCAGCGGTTTCAAGTGCGCTGGCGTCGGGGGTGAGGCTGATGGAAAACGCCGCGGTGGGCCGGCCATTGAGCTTGCCCTGAAAGATGTAGTCTTTGGCGCCGAGCTCAACCCGCGCCACATCTTTGACCCGAACAAACGAGCCGTTGGGCTGGGCACGCACGATGATGTTTTCAAACTCTGCGGCCTCGCTCAGGCGGCCACGCACCTGCACCCCATACTGAAACTGCTGTGACGCCGGCGCTGGCAACTGCCCCACCTGACCGGCGGGTGCCTGTCGGTTTTGCTCCTGAATGGCTTGTGTCAAATCACCCGGTGTGACGCCCAGCGACGCCATACGCTCCGGGTTGAGCCACAGCCGCATGCCAAACGCCGCCCCAAACAGCTGCACATTGCCGACTCCCTTGACGCGCTTGATCGCCTCCACCACATTGATGTTGGCGTAGTTGGCCAAAAACAGATCGTCGTAGCTGCCCTTGGGCGACACCAGCGCCACATACATCAGGGTATCGGGGGTTTGTTTGCTGGTGGTGACGCCGCCACTGATTACCTCGCCCGGCAGGCTGGCGTTGGCTTGCGCCACCCGGTTTTGCACCTGCACCGCCGCCATGTCGGGGTCAACGTCCAGACCGAAGGTCACGTTCAGTGAATATGCGCCGTTGCCGGCCGACTTGGAGCTCATGTACTGCATGCCCTGCACGCCATTGACCTGTTCTTCAATCGGCTGGGCAATCGCCTGTTCAACCACATCGGCGCTGGCGCCTGGGTAAAAAGCCGACACCACCACGTTGGGCAAGGTGATCTGGGGGTATTGGGCAATGGGCAGATTCAGCCCGGCGATCAGGCCAGCGAGTACCAGCACAATGGCCGACACAATGGCAAAGACCGGCCGGTCAATAAAAAATTTGGCCATGCTGACCCCTTAGGACTTGGTTGCCGAGGCCGCGGCGACCGCCGGTGCTACCTGTGCTGCCGGCGCCGCAACGGCTTTCACGACCATGCCCGGGCGCGCTTTTTGCAATCCGTCGATCACGATGCGCTCGCCAGCCTTGATGCCTTCGGTGATGACCCATTGGTCACCCAGGCGTGCTCCGGTCTTGACGGCACGCTGTTCGATTTTTTCACCGTCAACCACCATCGTCAAAAAGGTTTTGCCCAGCATTTCCGTGACCGCCCGTTGTGGCACCAACAAGGCGTTTTGCGCCACTTCATACACGATGCGCATGCGGGTGTTCATGCCTGGGCGCAGCAGTCCATTCGGGTTGGGGAAAATCGCCCGCAGGGTCAGGGTACCGGTGGCGGAGTCAAGTGCGCGTTCGGCAAAGTCAATTCGCCCGGGAAGTTTGTAAATGCTGCCGTCGGCCAGTACCAACTGGATCGGTGCATCCGGATGGTTTTTGTCGTTGAGTTTGCCGCGGGCGGCCTGCAGGTAGGTGGTTTCCGGAATGCTGAAATAGCTGGCAATCGGGTCCACTGTGGACACGGTTGCCAAAACGGTCTGACCACTGGTGGCCAGACCGCCCACCTCGACCTTTTGCAGCCCCACCTGCCCGGACAGGGGCGAGCGCACTTCAGCATACGAGCGGTCCAGTCGCGTTTTCTCCAGCCCGGCACGGCGCGCCTGCACGATAGCCTCGTTCTGCTTGGCAAAGGCTTCGGCCTGGTCGTAAGTCTGGCGCGGGATGGCGTTGTCAGGCAGCAGCGGCTTGTAGCGCTCAACGTCCTGGCGCGCCCGGGCCAGCACCGCCTCGGATTCAGCCAGTTTGGCTTGTGCATCGATGATGGCCTCGTCATAGGGGCGCGGGTCGATGCTGAACATCAGCTCGCCTTCCTTGACTTTTTGGCCGGGCTGAAAATACTGTTTGGTAACCAGGCCGCTGACGCGGGGGCGAAGCTCGACTTCGCGGAATGCCTTGAGCTCGGAGACGATGTCCATCGACAGCGGGGTGTCGCGTGAAACGATGCTTTGCACCACGACTTCGGGCGGTGGCGGCACAGGTTTCTCGGGTGCCTTGTCACAGGCCGACAGGGCAAGCGCCACCAGTGGCAAGATCAGCCAATGCGTACGCGGCTCGAACAGACAGGGCATAGTTAATTCCTTCAAAGATATTTGGGCCAGTCGGCACCACAAATTCAGCAAATCGAGAGCCGGCGCACCTCAGGCAAAAGACACATCACCAAACCACGGACTAGACCTTTTGCGTCAAAAGACTGGTTGTAGAGCAACACTTGCCCAAGCCGGAAGTGGCGTGATGGTTGCCCTTGGCCAACAATTGAGCATACCGATGCCAGGCTCAGCTGGCGGTCGTTTTGACCCATTTTGGGCGGCTTGACGTGCAGCGATAGCGATCAGAGTCGTTTCTATGCCATGGCCCGAAAGTCTTGGCTGCTATGCTCAAAATCTATGAAGACTAATGATCCACAAGACCTTGTCGCCCGCGCCCGGGCGTTTGCCAGTCAGGCGCACCGGCGCATTGACCACCGCCGCAAATACAGTAATCAACCCTACGAAGTCCATCTGAAAGGTGTGGCCGCGCTGGTCAGCAGTGCGACCGACGACCCTGAGGTCCTCGCTGCGGCGTGGCTGCACGATCTGGTCGAAGATACCGAGCTGACGATCGGTGACCTTCGGCGGGAATTTGGCGAGCGGGTGGCGTCCCTGGTGAGCGATCTGACCGACGTCAGCCGGCCCGGTGACGGCAACCGCGCGGTACGACGGGCCATCGACCGCCGGCACCTGATGGATGCAGCACCCGAAGCCAAAACCATCAAACTGGCCGACTTGATGGACAACTGCCGCGACATTTGCCGGCATGACCCACGTTTTGGTCGCACCTACCTGCAGGAAATGGCGCTGTTGCTCAATGTGCTCGGTGAAGGCAGCGAGCCGCTCTACCGCCGCGCCTGGGCGTTATGGACCCGCGAGGCCACTCGGTTAGGGGTGGCTTTGACCGAGCAAAGTCCGGCTACAGCCGAAGGCGCTAAAGCTGACGATGCCAGCAACTCTGCCAACGACGACCCGACACGGGACGGTCAGCGCGTGACACGCCGTTTTGCCCAGGTGTTCACTGCCAGTGACATTGCCGTAGCGGCCTTGGCTTTTGACGCCTTACAGTCACAGCAAAGCATAAAAACGGTTCTGGAGCGTCGTGGCGTTGCGGTGGCTCTGCTGCAGAACCAGGGGCAATGTGCTGGGCTGGTGCTGCTCGAAGATCTGGCCGATGTGCCCGACCCGCCGCGCCCGCGGCCTTTTCGGGCTGGTCAGGTGGTGGATGCAAACGCACCGCTACCCGATGTCATCGAGGTGCTGACCCGTCAGGACGTCTGCGTGGTAGAGGCGTTTGGCGCGCCATGCGGGTTAATCAACCGCCAGGACATGCAGCACCCCATGGTTCGGATGTGGCTGTTTGGCATTGTGACGCTGATTGAAATGACGTTGACGCAGCGCATCAAGCGTTTGTTTCCACAAGAGAAGTGGAAGCCGATGCTGTCACCCGCGCGTTTGCGTACCGCGCAGACGCTTCTTGATGAACGCAAGCGCCTGGGGCAGCAGTGCCAGTTGCTCGACTGTTTGCAACTGGGTGACAAGAGCACCATTTTGTTGAACGACCCGGATTTTCCGCGCATGTTTGCATTTGCCAGCCGAAATGCGGCCAAGCAGGGCATGCAGGAGCTGCAGTCGCTGCGCAACAACCTGGCTCATACGCAGGACATCGTGGCCAGCGACTGGGCCCAGATTGCGCGGATAGCACGCGAACTGGCGCGGGGGATTGAAGAGCGCCACATCGCATCGGTCGCGCCTGCCAAGTAACGAAGTCAATCAGCGCACTGCCCTGCCGGTTGCACATTGGTTCGCGAAAGGCCTTGGAGCTATAGGTTCCTGCTGAATTCGCCCAAATTGGGCAAAAACGACCCAGCTCGGCGTGACGTCAAAGCACACTTGGACGCACGGGCTGGTACAGCTCGTCCCGCAGTGTTCTCAGGAGAAACCCCATGTTGAAGAAAGTACTGCCCGTTGCAGTCCTGGTGTTTGGCGTTGTCGCGTGCAGCAGCAACGAAGTGGTTCGCGCACCACTGGAGCTGACGGTCGGCCAACAACTGATCGACCTCAAAAAAGCGTACACCAGTGGTGCACTCAGCACCGCCGAGTACGACCAGCAGCGCGCACGGCTCATCAACAACGTCAAATAAAGGAGTGGCCCATGAAGAAACTGATTGTTTGCTGCGCCGCACTGGTCTTTGGCACCTTGGTGACGAGTGGTTGCAGCAGTAGCCGCAGCAATGTCACCGTGCACGAGTCCACCAGCATCTCCAAGGGTCAGGAACTGACCGACCTGCAGCGCGCCTTGAACGAGGGCGCCATCACCGAGCGTGAATACGAGTCGGTGCGCAAAGTCCTGCTCAATCGCCCCTATTGACTCCCTGCTTTGCCACGGGTGTTTGGCGTCATCAAAATGACGAGGTATCTGAGGCCACTGCTTATCTTGCTTGGCCTGCTGTATGGTGCGCTGTGCAGCGCGGTACTGGCCGCTCCCCGACCACAGATCGGGCTGGCCCTCTCAGGCGGCGGTGCGCGAGGTTTTTCCCATGTCGGTGTGCTCAAAGTGCTCGAAGAACTGCGTGTGCCGGTAGACTGTGTGGTGGGCACCAGTGCCGGCTCGGCAGTTGGCGCGGCATATGCCCTGGGCTGGTCGCCGCAAGAGATCGAGTCGCGTCTGAACCAGGTCGATTGGGAAACCGACATTTTTGATGACAAACCCTCACGCACCGAGGTGCCGCTGCGGCGCAAAGCCCGCGCCGGTGCCGAACCCATTGGGGTGACGTTCGGGGTCGATGCCCAGGGACTCAAAGCTGGCCCTGGCGTGTTGGCGGGACAGAAAATCTCGCTGTTTTTGCACGAGTTTCTGGGCAGTTCCACCGACTGGGCGTCATTTGACCAATTGCCGATCCCTTTTCGAGCGGTCACCACCGACCTGGTCACGGGGGCACGCGTGCTGCCCCCAAGCGGCAGCCTGGTCGACACGGTGCGCGCCAGCATGGCCGTGCCGGGTGCGTTTGCGCCGGTGCGTCAAGGTGCTGCCCAGTTGGTGGATGGTGGTCTGACACAGAACCTGCCCGTTGAGTCGGTACGAACGCTGTGTGCCGACACCGTGATTGCTGTCAATGTGGGCACACCGTTGCTGAAATCCGATGAAATTTCTGGCGTGTTCAGTGTGGCGCTGCAGGTGATCAGCATTCAGATGGAGCAGAACATTCGCGCGTCGATGGCAGCCTTGACGCCGCATGACATCCTGATCACGCCGGAACTCTCCGACATCAGCCCCTTGGACTTTGCCAGTGGCACAAAGGGTATACCCGCTGGTGAGGCCGCTGCCCTGACGGCATCAACAGCACTAAAAACTCTGGCCTTGAGCGAGACAGACTACGCACAATGGCAGGCCGCACGGGCTGCGCGCCGGCCCAAGGCACCCTTGGTCGGCAGCCTGACGGTAGGTGAGACCCAATATGTTGATCCAGCCTACTTCTCCATGCCCGACAGCGCATCCACCGCCGGTACAGGCGAGGTGGATACCGCCGGCTTGCATCGCAAGATTCGACAATGGACGGGTAGCGGCGATTTTTCGCTGATCGGTTATGCCCTTCGCCCGGCAAACAGCGGCTACCAGCTTCAGATCGACCCGCAGGAAAGCAACGTCGGCCCCAACTATTTGCAACTGGGCTTCTCGGGCATTACCGACTCGGCCGGCCATAGCGACTTTGTGTTGCAAGCCGCACTGAGCAAACGCTGGATGAACACCTGGGGCGCGGAGTGGCTCAGTGTGGTGCGTCTGGGCAAGACGCGCAGTGTCAGCACGGAGTGGTTTCAGCCCTTGGGGGTGGGTAGCGTGGCCTATGTTCAGCCACGGCTGCAGGTTTCACAAGAGCCCCGCACCGTGTACCTGGGTGATGAGGCGGTAGGTGAGTTTTCGTTGCGCCGCTCGGACTTCGAACTGGGGGTGGGCCTGCAGGGACGCCTGGGCGATGTGCGCCTGGCCTGGTTGCAATCCGATCTGACGGTTTCGCCCAATGTGGGTTTGACGCAGATCGCAGCCAGCCAGACACGCTTGCAGGGCTGGCGACTGCGTGGCCTGTATGACCAACTTGACGACCCGGATTTTCCGCGCAGTGGCAGTGCGGTGAATGTGGAGGCATTCTCAGCGCATACGCCGTCATCGGATGGCTCGCGTTACCAGCGCTGGGGTGTCGATGGGGTGATCGCATTCACCCATGGTGACCATACGCTGCGACTGTCGACACGCTGGACCCGCATCAACGCCGGCACCGACAGTTTGGCCGATGTGGTCGGAGTGGGTGGACTGTTCAACCTGTCGGGCTACCAGCCCGGGCAGTTTCTGGGGCGTGAGGTGTTGCAAGGCGCCGCAGCCTACTACCGGCGTTTGCTGCCCTTGCCACAGCCTTTTGGCAACGGCTTGTTTGCTGGCGTGTCACTGGAGGTGGCGCGAATTGATGACCCGGTCGGCAGTGCCCAGGCTCGCATGCAACGGACGGGCTCTGCGCTGTTCTTAGGGGCATCGACCGCGCTGGGGCCGGCGTTTCTGGCACTGGGGATGGCCCCGGGTGGAAATCGCACGCTTTATGTTTACTTGGGGCGACCTTGATTCTCAATCTGCACGCCAAAACCTACTTGTCTTCAGAGATAAGCAGTTCTGCTGCTAAGTTGGGGGATTTCAGTCCACGAGCGTGTCCCCGCGTCATCTGACGGTAAGGGAGTCCCTATCGATATCCATCCTAGCGCGCATTAGGATGGAACAGAGCCGTTAACCGGCCATCTATGAATCTTTTCTTGTGGCCATTGTGGAGCTCTACATGTTGGACAACTCGCGACGACCACTTTGGAGATCGTCAATCCAGTTAGCTGAGGTTGGCAGCAGGAAGTGGCCAATGCTTGAATGGCTGCTTACGGGCGAGGATTTGGCCAGTGGCTACAACTGCAATGGGCACTTATGTACATCTCTGCATAAGTGCCCTTATGCACAGTGCCCAGTTATCAACAGTTTTGGTTCATTGGTGGCTTTCTTCACTGTGAAGAGTCGAATTTAACGGTCTGGTGAGCT
>NZ_JAGPBB010000145.1 GCF_018063565.1 Rhodoferax sp. | reverse complement strand
TCCATGTTGATCACCATCTCGGGATGATCAACCCACTCGCCAATTCACCTCAAATTACGGCTTCAGGCTCATTCCTGCGTGGAAATACAGTGCCCTGTTCAGGCTCATACCTCATTGGACAAGGCTCTGAATGGCTGATTTGTTGATATAGGTTCAAGATGCAAAAACTCCTGCTGTCGGTTGACAAAATCAGCTCTTTTGTGGGCCGTGCCTGTGCCTGGTTGATTGTGGCGCTCACGCTGATGATCAGTTGGGAGGTGTTTTCGCGCTATGCGCTGGACAACCCGCACCCGTGGGCGTTTGACGTCATGAGCATGATGTACGGCACACTGTTCATGACCGCCGGTGCCTATACCTTGTCGCAAAACGGCCATGTGCGGGGTGATGTGTTGTATGGTTTCTTCCCGCCGCGACTGCAGGCCGGGCTGGATCTGGCTTTGTACCTGCTGTTTTTTGTGCCCGGTGTGGTGGCGCTGGCGTGGGCGGGTTACAGCTTTGCCGCCGAGTCCTGGGCCATCAACGAGCACTCCAACATCACCGCCAATGGCCCGCCGGTTTACCCGTTCAAGACCATCATTCCGATTGCGGGTGCGGTCTTGTTGTTGCAAGGTTTGGTGGAGATCATCCGCTGCATCATTTGCTTGAGAGACGGCGATTGGCCCTCGCGCGAGGATGATGTGGCCGAGGTTGACATTCAGAAACTTAAAGACATGGTGCATGTCAAGGACGAGGACATTGCCAAGCTTGATGAGTATCTGGTGAGCCCCAACAGGAAACATTCATGAGACGCGAAGTTTGGTTTGGCCTGACCATCATGGCAGGCGTGGTGCTGGCGGCTTTTCTGCTGTTGCCACCGGTGGCGCTGATGACCAACGCCCACCTGGGCTTGTTGATGCTGGCCCTGGTGGTGGTGGCCATCATGCTGGGTTTTCCCACCGCTTTTACCCTGATGGGCATGGGCATGGTGTTTGCCTGGATTGCCTACCGGAGCCAAAACCCGGGTCTGGCGGTGCAGCAGACGCTTGACCTGATGGTGCAGCGCACCTACTCCGTGATGTCAAACGATGTGCTGATTTCGATACCCCTGTTTGTCTTCATGGGCTACCTGATCGAGCGGGCGAATCTGATCGAGAAGCTGTTCAAAAGTATGCATCTGGCCACGGCGCGCCTGCCGGGGTCGCTGGCGGTGGCCACCATCATCACCTGTGCGATTTTTGCCACTGCAACAGGCATCGTCGGCGCGGTGGTCACGCTGATGGGCTTGCTGGCGCTGCCTGCAATGCTCAAGGCCGGCTACAGCGTGCAGTTGTCGGCGGGGTCGATCACGGCGGGTGGTTGCCTGGGTATTTTGATTCCGCCGTCGGTGATGCTAATTGTCTATGGCGCGACCGCTGGAGTGTCGGTAGTCAAGCTGTACGCCGGGGCGTTCTTCCCGGGGATCATGCTGGCCTGTTTGTATATTGTGTACGTGATCATCGTGGCCAAACTCAAGCCGCACATGGCGCCACCCATGTCGGCTGAAGACCGCAGGGTGCCCTTGCCAGCCTTTGCCGTCAGTATCACCGAGTCGGGCAGCAGCAAGGCGCTGACCGGTTTGCTCGCGGCCATCAAAGGCAAACGCAATGCCCAGGTGCCCATGGGTACCTTGTTGGGACAACTGGCCATCACCCTGCTGCCTGCTCTGGTTGTGGCTGCGACATTGGGCATGGCCTATGTGCAAGTGACCGCGCCGCTGCCTGTAGCCGAGGTCGAAGGGGTACAGGCCATGGGTGGCGATTCGTTTGATAGTCAAACCGATGCATCAGCAGGCAGCGGGCTGGCGGAGCCGCCGCAGGCCGATGGCTTGAGCGAACCGCCTGCAGACACCGCACCGCAGGCCCTGGGCAGTGAGGCTGCACCTGAACCCATGGGGTCAGACGCCGCGCCCGAGCCTATGGGTTCAGCCGCAGATGCATCTCCCAAGCCAACAGGTTCAGCTGCGGCAGTTGCCACCGCTCCGGCAGTTGCCGCATCGGCCGTTGCGGCTCCAGGCGGGGCGTCCCCGACGGGTGTCGAACGTCAGGCCGCGCCTGACGGTTACTGGATCGCTGTGGCCATAGGCGTGGTTGGTCTGGTGTTGTTTTATGCGTTCTTCAGCTTTGCCCGGCTGGAAATTTTCAAGATGCTGCTGGGGTCCTTCTTTCCGCTGGCGGTGATGATCATGGCCGTGTTAGGGACCATTGTGTTTGGCCTGGCCACACCCACCGAGGCGGCCGCGATGGGCTCGATGGGTGGTTTGCTATTGGCAGCGGCGTACCGACGATTGAACATGACGGTGATGCGCGAGTCGGTGTACCTGACCGCCAAGACCAGCGCCATGGTGTGCTGGCTTTTTGTCGGCTCCAGCATTTTTTCTGCCGCGTTTGCGTTGCTGGGCGGACAGGAGTTGGTCAACACCTGGGTGTTGTCAATGGACCTGACGCCGGTGCAGTTCATGATTCTGGCGCAGGTGGTCATTTTTCTGCTGGGCTGGCCGCTGGAGTGGACCGAGATCATTGTGATCTTCATGCCCATCTTTATCCCGCTGCTGCCGCACTTCGGTATCGATCCGCTGTTCTTCGGCTTGCTGGTGGCACTTAACCTGCAAACCGCCTTTTTGAGCCCACCTGTGGCAATGTCGGCGTTTTACCTGAAAGGTGTGAGCCCGCCCCATGTCACGCTGAACCAGATCTTTGCCGGCATGTTGCCGTTCATGGGGATTCAGGTGTTTGCCATCTTCCTCTTGTACATGTTCCCAGCCATTGGCCTGTGGCTGCCCGAGTTGTTGTACAAGTAGTGTGGGCTGGATGGGTGAAATGGCAAAAGGGGTGCGACAAAGCGCCCCTTTTGCGTTAAAAACCCGCTAACATCGCCCGCTGCATTGACGTTTACGTCAACGTCAAGTCAGTTGAGCCCGGCCTGATGCCGGGTTTGTGCCCGCAAAACCAAAGCAACCGCCCGGAGACACGCCCATGACCGATTTATCTGCCGACTTCAAAACCCTGGCCCAGTATCGGCCCACACACAAAGTGCGTTTTGTCACGGCGGCCAGCCTGTTTGACGGGCACGACGCCGCCATCAACATCATGCGCCGCATTTTGCAAAGCATGGGTGCCGAGGTGATCCACCTGGGTCACAACCGCAGCGTCGACGAAGTGGTGACCGCCGCCTTGCAGGAAGACGCGCAAGGTATCGCGCTGAGTTCCTACCAGGGCGGGCATGTCGAGTATTTCAAATACATGGTTGACTTGCTCAAGAGCCGGGGTGGCGCGCACATTCAGGTGTTTGGAGGTGGCGGCGGTGTGATAGTGCCCAGCGAAATTGCCGAACTGCAAGCCTACGGGGTGGCGCGCATTTACAGCCCCGAAGACGGTCAGCGCATGGGGCTGGCGGGCATGATTGGCGACATGGTGAAGCGTTGTGACCATGACCTGACTGGTTACGCCCCCACGACGCTCGAAGCCATTCAGGGCCACACCGAGATGGCTTGGCGCGCGCTGGCCCAGCTGATGACGGCGCTGGAGAATAAAACGGCCTCAGGTGAGGTCAAAGGCGAACTTTCAGAGTCATTTAGGGCGCTTGCGCTTTCCATCAAAGAACTTGCAGCTACTAAAACGATACCAGTGCTGGGTATTACTGGCACCGGTGGTGCCGGTAAATCGTCGCTGACGGATGAATTGATTCGCCGTCTGCGCCTGGATCAAGGCGATCGTTTGCGCGTGGCGGTGATCAGCATTGACCCGAGCCGACGCAAGAGCGGCGGTGCCTTGCTGGGCGACCGTATCCGCATGAATGCCATCAATCCATGGCAGAACGGCCCCAGGGTCTTCATGCGCAGTCTGGCCACGCGCGACTTTGGCAGTGAGATCAGCGCCGCACTCCCCGATGTGATTGCGGCCTGCAAGGTGGCGGGGTTTGATCTGATTGTGGTGGAAACCAGTGGCATTGGGCAGGGTGACGCGGCCATCGTGCCCCATGTCGATGTGCCGATGTATGTGATGACGCCCGAGTTTGGTGCGGCCAGCCAGCTTGAAAAAATCGACATGCTCGACTTTGCCGAGTTTGTCGCCATCAACAAGTTTGATCGCAAGGGTGCCAGCGATGCGCTGCGCGATGTGGCCAAGCAGGTACAGCGTAATAAAGAAGCCTGGACCGTGCCGCCTGAGCAGATGCCTGTGTTTGGCACCATGGCCGCGCGATTTAACGACGACGGCGTGACCGCGCTGTACCAGGCATTGAAAGTGCGCCTGGGCGAACTGGGTCTGCCGCTGGGCGAATCACAATTGCCCACAGTGAATGTTCGTCACAGCACCAACCAGAGCCCGGTGGTGCCCGCCGCGCGCACCCGCTACCTGGCTGAGATCAGCGACACCGTGCGGGGCTACAAGAAAAAGGCACGCGGGCAAGCCCGCCTGGCACGCGAGATTCAGCAGCTTGAAGCCAGCGCGCAGATGCTGCTGGCAAACGACTCCTGTGGCAACCTTGTGGCCAGCCCCGACGCGCAGGCCGCCGTGTTGCAGTTGGCTCAACAGCGCCGCGCCATCCAGGACCCGGCTTGCACCAAGCTGCTGGCGCAGTGGCCGGCCATGCAGTCGGCCTACGCCGGTGACGAATACGTCGTCAAGATCCGCGACAAGGAAATCCGCACTCAGTTGACCCTGAAGACCCTCAGCGGCACCACCATCCGCAAGGTCTGCCTGCCGCAATTCGAGGATCACGGCGAAATTTTGAAGTGGCTGATGCTCGATAACGTGCCCGGCAGCTATCCCTACACCGCCGGCACTTTCGCCTTCAAACGCGAAAACGAAGATCCCACGCGCATGTTTGCCGGCGAGGGTGACCCGTTTCGGACCAACAAGCGCTTCAAGCTGCTCAGCTCCGGCATGGCGGCCAAGCGCCTGAGCACCGCCTTTGACTCGGTCACGCTCTACGGTAACGACCCCGACCCGCGCCCTGACATCTACGGCAAGGTCGGCAACAGTGGCGTGAGCATCGCCACCATTGACGACCTGAAGGTGCTGTACGGCGGCTTTGACTTGTGCAGCCCCAACACCAGCGTTTCCATGACCATCAACGGCCCGGCGCCGAGCATTCTGGCGATGTTCATGAACGCGGCGATTGACCAGAACCTGGAGAAGTTCACAGCAGATAACGGCCGCGACCCGACCGACACCGAGGCGCAAAAAATCCGTGAATGGGTGCTGGCCAATGTGCGTGGCACGGTGCAGGCCGACATTCTGAAAGAAGACCAGGGACAGAACACCTGCATTTTCAGCACCGAATTCAGCCTGAAAGTCATGGGCGACATCGCCAGCTACTTTGTGCACCACAACGTGCGCAACTTCTACAGCGTGAGCATCAGCGGCTACCACATTGCAGAAGCCGGTGCCAACCCGATTTCACAGCTGGCGTTTACCTTGTCGAATGGATTCACCTTTGTCGAAGCTTATCTGGCGCGCGGCATGCACATTGACGACTTTGCGCCAAACCTGAGCTTCTTCTTCAGCAATGGCATGGACCCGGAATACACGGTGATGGGTCGCGTGGCCCGCCGCATCTGGGCCGTCGCCATGAAAGAAAAGTATGGCGCCAACGAGCGCAGCCAAAAGCTCAAGTACCACATCCAGACCAGTGGTCGCAGTCTGCACGCGCAGGAAATCCAGTTCAATGACATCCGCACCACGCTGCAGGCGCTGATTGCCATTTACGACAACTGCAATAGCCTGCATACCAACGCCTTTGATGAAGCCATCACCACGCCCACCGAAGACAGCGTGCGCCGCGCCATGGCGATTCAGCTCATCATCAACCGCGAATGGGGCCTGGCCAAGAACGAAAACCCGTCGCAGGGCGCGTTCATCATCGAGGAACTCACCGAACTGGTCGAAGAAGCTGTTTTGACCGAGTTTGAGCGAATTACCGAGCGTGGCGGCGTGC
>NZ_JAGPBB010000144.1 GCF_018063565.1 Rhodoferax sp. | reverse complement strand
AGGTCGGCTGGGAACTGCAGCGATCATTGAGCCCTTTAGGCGAACTCATCGCCCTGGACAACGACAGCACCGAGCTGTGTGGTGACTTCACCAACCTGCCCGGTCTGGCAGACACCATCCGCACCGTGCGCCCCGATGTCATCGTCAATGCCGCCGCCCACACCGCGGTCGACAAAGCCGAGAGCGAGCCCGCTCTGGCGCGCAGCATCAACGCCCTGGCCCCGCAAGTGCTGGCCACCGAGTCGGCCCAACTGGGTGCCTGGCTGGTGCACTACAGCACCGACTACGTGTTTGACGGCAGTGGCAGCACCCCCAGGGTGGAGACCGACCCCACCGGCCCTTTAAGCGAGTATGGCCGCAACAAACTCGAAGGCGAGCAATTGATTGCTGCTGCCAACCCGCGCCACCTCATCTTCAGAACCAGCTGGGTCTACGCTGCCCGCGGTGGCAACTTTGCCAAGACCATGCTGCGCCTAGCGCAAGAGCGCGACAAACTCACCGTCATCAACGACCAGATCGGTGCCCCCACCGGCGCTGACCTGCTGGCCGACATCACTGCCCACGCCATACGCCAGGTGTTCCAGCAAGAAGAGCTGACTGAAACAACTGCAGGCATCTACCACCTCGTGGCGGCTGGTGAGACCAACTGGTTTGAGTATGCAAAACATGTTCTAGCCCAAGCCAAGCAAGCGCAACCAGCGATTGAATTTAAAGTGACCGACATCCAGCCCGTGCCCACCAGCGCCTTCCCCACCCCGGCTAGGCGCCCGCACAACTCACGCCTGAACACCGCCAAACTGCAGCGCACCTTTGGCCTGACCCTGCCGCACTGGCAAGTGGGTGTGAATCGCATGCTGGCAGAGATCCTGTAAGCCAGACTTGAGAAAATTGAGAACAACCATCCAGAACATTGAGAACCATCGGGAGCAGCACCATGACCCATAACACGGCACAACGCAAAGGCATCATCCTCGCCGGGGGCTCCGGCACCCGGCTCTATCCGGTGACACAGGCTGTTTCCAAACAGCTCATGCCGATCTATGACAAGCCGATGATCTATTACCCCTTGAGCACCCTGATGCTCGCGGGCATTCGCGATGTGCTGGTCATCTCCACCCCGCATGACACACCCCGTTTCAGTGAACTGCTGGGTGACGGCAGCCAGTGGGGCATGAACATCAGTTATGCCGTGCAACCCAGCCCGGACGGCCTGGCGCAAGCCTTCATCATCGGGCGCGAGTTTGTGGGTAAGCACCCCAGTGCCCTGGTGCTGGGTGACAACATCTTCTACGGCCATGACCTGGTCAAACAGCTCGCCCATGCCGATGCCAACCAGATCGGTGCCAGTGTGTTTGCCTACCATGTGCATGACCCCGAGCGTTATGGTGTGGTGGCCTTTGACCAAAGCATGCGCGCCATCAGCATTGAAGAAAAACCCAAACAGCCGCAAAGCAACTACGCCGTCACCGGCCTGTACTTCTACGACACCCAGGTGTGTGACATTGCCGCAGACATCAAGCCCTCACACCGTGGTGAGTTGGAGATTACCGATGTCAACAAACGTTATCTGGAACAGGGCCAGCTCAACGTCGAGATCATGGGCCGGGGTTATGCCTGGCTAGATACCGGCACGCATGACAGCCTGCTCGAGGCCGCCAGCTTCATTGCCACCCTGCAAAAGCGTCAGGGCCTGCAAGTGGCCTGCCCCGAAGAGATTGCCTACAGCCAGAAATGGATTGATGCGGCGCAGATCCAGAAGCTGGCCACACCGCTGGCCAAGAATGGTTACGGGCAATATCTGCTCAGCCTGATCAAGTAAGAAAAGCCAGTAAAAGAATATAGCTATCAACGCCCGTGGAATATGGGCTGGAGCTCAATAAATGCCTTATACCGTCACCCAAACCCGATTGCCTGAAGTACTGATTCTGGAGCCCAAAGTGTTTGGCGATGCCAGAGGCTTTTTCTATGAGAGCTTTAACGCACTCGACTTTGCCCAATGCACCGGGCTGGACGTGCAGTTTGTTCAAGACAACCACAGCAAGTCAGCCAAAGGCGTGCTGCGCGGTCTGCATTACCAGATCCAGCACCCGCAGGGCAAACTGGTGAGAGTCACACAGGGTGAAGTGTTTGATGTGGCGGTGGACCTGCGCAAGAGCTCACCCCACTTTGGCAAGTGGGAGGGGGTGGTGCTGTCAGCGGACAACAAGCGCCAGCTGTGGGTGCCACCGGGCTTTGCACATGGCTTTGTGGTGCTGAGCGATACCGCAGAGTTCTTGTACAAAACCACCGATTACTATCACCCCGAGTTTGAGCGTAGTCTGCTGTGGAGTGACCCGACCGTCGGTATCCAGTGGCCGGTGGGTAATGCGCCGCTGCTGGCGGCAAAGGATGCGGCGGCACTCGTGCTGGAACAGGTTGAGGTTTTTCCTTAAAGCCTGTGCATTCCCTGAGGTCAGCAGAAGCTGGAACACCAAAAGAATAAACCCGCCAAAGGCGGGTTTGTTTCTTGGTGTCCACCCAGGGTTTAGCCCATGTGTAAACCACCGTTGACCGAGAACTCGGCACCTGTGGCGTAACCACCTTCGTCCGACGCCAGCCAGGCGATGATGGAGGCGATCTCGGACGGCTCACCCAGCCGCTTGACCGGTACCGTGCCAATGATCTTGTCGAGCACTTCCTGACGGATGGCCTTGACCATGTCGGTGCCGATGTAGCCAGGGCTGACGGTGTTGACTGTGACACCCTTGGTGGCCAGCTCTTGCGCCAGCGCCATGCTGAAGCCGTGCATACCGGCCTTGGCCGCCGAGTAGTTGGTCTGCCCGGCCTGGCCCTTGACGCCGTTGACCGACGAGATGTTGATAATGCGGCCCCAGCCCTTTTCAACCATGCCGGCCACCACTTGCTTGGTGACGTTGAACATGGAGTTGAGGTTGGTCTCGATCACCGCGTCCCAGTCTTCGCGGGTCATTTTCAGGAACATGCGGTCACGCGTGATACCGGCATTGTTGACCAGCAGGTCAATGATGCCGTGCTCTGCGTGGGCCTTGTCAAAGGCTTCGACCGTGCTGTCCCAGTTGCCCACGTTGCCTGACGAGGCGTAAAACGTGAAGCCCAGCTCGGCCTGCTCGGCCAGCCACTTGCCATAGTCACGTGTGGGGCCGCAGCCCGCGATGACCTTGAAGCCCTCTTTGCTCAGGCGCTGGCAAATGGCGGTACCAATGCCGCCCATGCCACCGGTAACGTACGCTACTTTTTGACTCATGCTTTGCTCCTCTTTGTAAAAACCAGATGTGAATGATAGGGTGAATTAACGCTCAAGCGCCAGCGACACGCCCATGCCGCCGCCAATGCACAACGCGGCCAGGCCCTTCTTGGCATCGCGACGCTGCATTTCGTGCAGCAAGGTCACCAGAATGCGGCAGCCAGACGCACCAATGGGGTGACCAATGGCAATGGCACCCCCATTGACGTTGACCTTGGACGGATCGACTTCAAGCTGCAGGTTTACCGCGCAGGCTTGCGCAGCAAATGCTTCGTTGAGCTCAAACAGGTCGACGTCGTTCACGCTCCAGCCGGCACGTGCCAGCGCCTTGCGCGATGCGGGCACCGGGCCAAGCCCCATGGTGGCAGGGTCAAGACCGCTGGTACCAAAGGCGGCAATACGGGCCAGGGGCGTCAGACCCAAGGCCGCTGCCTTCTTGGCAGTCATCACCACCACAGCGGCGGCGCCGTCGTTGATGCCGGAGGCATTGCCAGCAGTGACCGAGCCGGTTTTGTCGAACGCCGGGCGCAGACCGGCCAGGGCTTCGGCATTGGTTTTGCGGTTCAGAAACTCGTCGGTGTTGAACACCAACGGGTCACCTTTTCGCTGCGGAATGCTGACGCCGACAATTTCGTCCTTGAACTTGCCGGCATCCTGTGCGTCAGCGGCTTTTTGCTGGCTGGCCAGGGCCAGTGCGTCTTGCATGTCGCGGCTGATGCTGCACGCCTTGGCCACGTTTTCTGCGGTGATGCCCATGTGGTAGTTGTTGTACACATCCCACAGGCCGTCAACGATCATGGTGTCGGTCATTTTCCAGTCGCCCATGCGCTGGCCGTCTCGGCTGCCGTTGAGCACATGTGGGCTGGCGCTCATGTTTTCCTGGCCACCGGCGACCACGATGTCGCTGTCGCCCCAGGCCACCGCCTGCGCGGCGAGCATGACCGCTTTCAGACCCGAGCCACAGACCGCGTTGATGGTCAGTGCCGGGGTTTCCATGGCCAGACCGGCCTTGAGTGTGGCCTGACGTGCCGGATTCTGGCCGCAGCCAGCCGCCAGCACCTGGCCCATGATGACCTCGCCCACTTGATCGGGGCTCAGTTTGGCGCGGGCGATGGCCTCGCGAATCACGATGCTGCCCAGCTCCATGGCCGATACCTTGGCCAGCGAACCGCCAAACTTGCCTACGGCGGTACGCGCTGCTGAAACGATGACGATGTCTTCCATGATGGTCTCTGTGTCCTGTAAAAAAGTAAAAGTAAACGGGTAAAACGGTGATCAGGCCTTGGCCAGCACGTAACGGCCAGGTGCGGGCTCGATGCCCTTGTGTTTGCCTTTGCCATAGGTCTTGGGCGCGGCGATCTGCTTGCTGGACTGGCTGGCCAGCCAGTTGGACCAGTCAGTCCACCAGCTGCCCGGGTGCTCAGCGGCACCGGCAAACCACTCGTCGTGCGTCTTGGGCAGCTTGCCATCGTCACGCGTCCAGTAGCAGCGCTTGCCTTTGGCGGGCGGGTTGATCACACCGGCAATGTGGCCTGAGGCACCCATGACAAAGCGTTTGGAGCCCGGGAAAAACCGCGTGGTGGCATAAGCGCCGTTGATCGGCACGATATGGTCTTCGCGCGAGCCATAGATGTAGATCGGGATATCGACCTTGCCAAAGTCGACCTTTTCGCCCAGCACCGTGGCCTTGCCCGGCTTGCTCAGGTTGTTTTCGAGGTAGGTATTGCGCAGGTACCAGGTGTAGAAGGGGCCAGGCAGGTTGGTGCTGTCGGCGTTCCAGTACAGCAGGTCGAACGGTGGGGGTGTTTCGCCCTTGAGGTAGTTGCCCACCACATAGTTCCATACCAGATCGTTGGGGCGTAAAAAGCTGAAGGTGCTGGCCATGTCGCTGCCCTTCATCATGCCGCCCTTGCCCATTTCTTTTTCACGCTTGGCGACAAACGCTTCGTCAATGAACACATCGAGCACACCGGTGTCGGCAAAGTCGACCATCGCCGTCAAAAAGGTGGCACTCGCTACAGAGGTGTCGCCGCGTGACGCCAGCACCGCAAGGGCGGTGGAGAGCATGGTGCCACCGACACAGAAACCCAGCGTGTTGATGCTGGGCGCGCCGGTGATTTCTTTGGTGACGCTGATGGCCTTGAGGATGGCGTGCTCGATAAAGTTGTCCCAAGTGACCTGGGTCATCGACGCATCGGGGTTGCGCCAGCTCACCACAAAGGTGCGGTGCCCTTGCGCCACGGCGTAGCGGATCAGCGAGTTGTCGGGTTGCAGGTCAAGGATGTAGTACTTGTTGATGCTCGGGGGCACCAGCAAAAAGGGCTTTTCGTAAACCTTGTCTGTTAGCGGCTTGTATTCAATGAGCTGGATGTAGTCATTCTCAAACACCACCATGCCTTCGGTGGTGGCGATGTTTTTGCCCACCGTGAACAGGCTTTCGTCGGTCATCGACATGTGGCCCTGGTTGTAGTCCTGCAGCAAGTTACGCACGCCCTTGGCAATGCTCTCACCCTTGGTGTCAATGGCGGTCTGCAATGCGTCGGCGTTCATGGCCAGGAAATTGCTGGGGGCCGCGGCGGCGTTGAGCTGCTCCACCGTGAAGCGGATGCGGGCACGGGTTTTTTCGTCGGTCTCGACTGCGTCGACCAGTTGTGTCAGCGCCTTGGCGTTGAGCAGGTACATGGCGGCAGTGAAGGTGGCCA